>JANXXV010000534.1 GCA_025350445.1 Bryobacteraceae bacterium
GAACGCCGCCGTAGGACTCGCGGCTGACTTCCCCAAGCGATTTGAGCTTCTGGCCGATAATATGCGCGATCTTCGAGATAATCTCCGGGGAAATCTGCTCGAGATTCGCCATACGGAGCGCGACATCGGCCCGCAGTTCAACGGGAAGCGAGAAGAGAAGTCCCGCAGCCTGTGACGGATTCAGATGCGAAAGAATCAGGGCGATGGTCTGCGGATGCTCGCTGTGGATGAATTTCGCCAGTTGCTGGGGATCGGCTTTTTGCAGGGCGTCGAAGTTTGCGGCTTCGGCTCCCAGGGTTTTCATCAGCCGGTCGAGCATCTTCTTGGCGTGTTCCGGACCGTAGGCGGCAATCAGGAGTTTGCGGGCGTAGTCGATGCCGCCTTTGAGCACGTAGTCGTGCGCAAGCACCATCTGATAGCACTCTTCGAGAACGCATTCCGCATTCTCGGAGGTGACGCTTTGCAACCTGGCCACTTCCCGGCCAATGGCCTCAACCTCATCCTCTTCGAGCAGTTTGAGGACTTCGGGACCTAGTTCTTCGCCTAGAACTACGGTTAAGATTGCCGCCTTTCGAATACCTGGGATGTGAGGGACGACTTTATCGGATGAGGACATTTGCTTCTCCGGATTCGCAATGACGGGGCAATCTCATTGTTCATTCAGCCAGGCACGGATTACGTGCGCCATTGCCTGCGGATCCTTTTTCGCTTCGGAACTCAAGTGCTTCGTCAGTACCTCGGTCTTCTGAGTTTTCACGGTTGGTAGCTGCAATGCCTGCAACGCTTCGATCTGCTGCTGTTCCTTCGCTCTGTCATTCTCGGCAATCTTGGCCTCCAATTGCTGTTTCAGGCTGTTGGGAATATCTTGTGCGGCGGCCGGCCCCTGAATCCCCCTTGGTCCTTCACTCGAAGCCTGTTGCACCGGCTCCTTTTTCTTGCCACGGAACAACGCCGCCAAACCGGCTAGAACCAGCAGAATCAATGCTGCGCCGCCCGCCCCCAGATACAGCATTCCGTTCTCTCGCCGAACGAACGGCTGCAGCCAGCCCGGGTATTGAATGCCGGGGACTGCCGGGGCCGGTATTGCGACCGCCGGCGGCTCTTGATTTAGTGTCGATTCAAAGGGCAGGCTCTCAACAATCAATTGATCCCCCCGTTCCGCCTGCAGACCCACCACGCCCGCCACCAGATCTTTGATAATCTTGAGCTTCTCCGGTGGCGGGGCCTCAAGGATCCGCTTCGCCTTCGGGCCAACACCTTCCCACCGGATAGTGTGATCCACCAGAACCGAGACGGACATCCGCTTTACGTTGCCTTGCGGCAGGTGCAAACGCTTCACCATTCGGCTGGACTGGTAGCTGATATTTTCCGTCTTCCGGGACGTTCCCGCGCCTGCGGCTCCGGGCCGCGACGTGGGGCGCGGAAGGTTGGATGCTGCCCCCGGGACCCCGTTGCTAGTGGTCCCGCCAGCTACATCTTCCGTCTTTTGAGCTGTCACCATGACCGATTTATTGGGATCGAAGGTCTCTTCACTCTGCTCGCCACTGGTGAAATCGCATTCCACCGATACGCCGCTACGGAACTTATCGGCACCCAAAACCGCTTCGAGACTCGAATTGATCTTGCCAAGCAGATCTTTTTCTACACGCTGGCGGTAGTCGAGAGCAGCATCGGAGGATTCTACGCCTTCGCCATTCAAGCTCTTGCGGGGACGGCTGAGGAGGGTGCCTTGCATGTCCAGGAGCGACACGCCCTCCGGCGTGAGTCCGTCCACTGCGCTCGCTACCAGGTACGTGATGGCCAGAATATTCTGTGGCGAGATCTTGGCACCGGCCCGCAGCTTGATCATTACGCTGGCCTTAGCTGGCTGGCGGCTTTCGACGAAGAGCGAATTCTTAGGAAGGGTGATGTGGACGCGGGCCTGTTCCACCTCGGCCAGAGCCATCACCGAACGTTCCAGTTCTCCTTCGAGCGCGCGGTGGTAGTTAACCTGTTCGGTGAAGTCCGTCACTCCGAAGTTGGTTTTGTCGAATAGCTCGTAGCCGATCCGCCCTGTCTTAGGTAAACCCAGTGCCGCCATTTGCAGCCGGGTTTCAGCTACCTTCCCCGATGGCACGAGGATGCTTCCCCCACCATCGCTGACGCGGTATTCCGCTCCCGACTCTTTCAGCTTCGCCACCACCGCTCCGGCATCTTCGGCGGCTACCCCGGTGTACAGGGGCCGGAAATCCTGCTCCCTGCTCCATTTAAGAAATCCGAATAGCCCGGCTACGACGACCACAACTGCAAGAGCGAGCGAGATTTTCTGGCCGTTCGTCAATTTAGAGAGGAGGGAGTTCATTGCAGTCGACAGCGATCCCTACATCTGCATGCGCATTACTTCCTGGTAGGCTTGGACCACTTTATTTCTCACTCCCTGAAAAAGCTCAAACGACAATTGCGCTTTTTGAGTGGACATTATGACGTTGTGAAGCTCTTCGCCTTCGCCGGCCAGGAAATTTCCTATCTTAGTGTCGGCATCTTTACGGAAGCCTTCGACGTTACTGATCGCGGTTGCGAACATCGACTGAAACTCCCCTCCGCTGGAGGGTTCGATCGACGGAGGCTTGATCGAGGGTATCGATTGAATCGGCGGCAGTGCGGGGCTGATGGGCAGCGTCATGGGTTACCTCATCAGGTCGAGCGACCGGTGGATCATATCTTTCACCGCGCTCATGGCGGCCACGTTAGCCTGATATCCGCGGGAGGCGCCCAGCAGATCCACCATGTCTTCCGCGGGATTGATTTTCGGGAATCCTACATAGCCGTTCTTGTCGGCGTCGGGGTGACCGGGGAGGTATCGGCGATCCGGTTCCCCGGAATCCTCGATAACATCCGAGGCAGCTACTCCGTTTGCATCCATCTGGGCCTGGAAGACCGAGGAAAACGGAGACGATTGGGACTCACTCGTGAACACCACGTCCTTGCGGCGATACGGGCCGCCTCCGGGCGTCCGGGTAGTCTCGGCATTTGCCAGGTTTTCCACCAGCAGTTCGGCACGGATACGCTGCGCTCCCATTCCGGAGGCGCTTACCGAAAGTGA
>JANXXV010000541.1 GCA_025350445.1 Bryobacteraceae bacterium
TGGACGCCAGGCGCAGGCGGCATGTGCCTGCACACCATCCTGCTGGATCCAAGCGATCCGCGCCGCATCTTCATCGCCATCTCCGCCGCGGGCGCTTTTCGGAGCGACGATGCCGGCGAGACGTGGAAGCCGATCAACCAGGGTCTGCATTCCCTCCACATTCCCGACCCGACGGCCGAGGTCGGCCACTGCGTTCACCGCATCGCCATGCACCCCTCGCGCCCCAAGGTGCTGTTCATGCAAAAGCACTGGGACGTGATGCGCAGCGACAATGCCGGCGACAACTGGCATGAGATTAGCGGGAACTTGCCCACCGACTTCGGCTTCGTGATAGACGTGCATGCACACGAGCCGGAAACCATCTACGTCGTCCCGATAAAGAGCGACGGAGAACACTTCCCGCTCGAAGGGAAGCTGCGCGTCTACCGCAGCCGCACCGGCGGAAACGAGTGGGAGGCACTCACCAAAGGCCTGCCGCAAAGCGATTGCTACGTCAACGTGCTGCGCGATGCCATGGCCGTGGATTCGCTCGATTCGTGCGGCGTCTACTTCGGCACAACCGGCGGGCAGGTGTATACATCGACCGATGCCGGCGACAACTGGGCCCCCATCGTGCGCGACCTTCCGGCGGTGCTGTCCGTCGAGGTTCAAACGCTGGCATGATGATCCGGGTAGTGCTCCCGGCGCATCTGCGAACGCTGGCGCGATTGAGCGGCGAGGTACAACTCCATGTCGAGGGCCAGGCGACACAACGCTCGGTCCTCGATGCGCTTGAGGCCGCCTATCCCGCGTTGAGCGGTACGTTGCGCGACCACGTCACCCAAAAGCGGCGGCCGTTCGTGAGGTTCTTCGCCTGTGGGGAGGATCTGTCCCACGAATCACCCGACTCCCCGCTGCCGGATGCGGTCGCGGCGGGGGCGGAGCCTTTCCTGGTCGTAGGCGCAATAGCCGGCGGTTAGAATACTTCAAGTGCAGGACGTATTCCGGGGCGCTCGCTTTGGGATGCTCATGGATCAGTTTGGTATCCGGTGGATGTTCAACTTCCCACACCCGAAACCAAGGATAGGTCAACAGCCGCTTCCCGTGTAGCCTGGAACCTGCTGCCTGCGCTATCGTATTGCCAGTGAGCATAACGTGGCTGCACATCTCAGACTTTCACGTCCGCAGCGGTGACCCGTATGACCGCGACGTGGTTCTGGGTGCGCTAGTCAAATCCGCTGCCGAATACCACCGGCAAGGGCGATCCCCCGATCTGATCTTCGCCACCGGCGACATTGCGCATTCGGGCAAACCGCAGGAATATGACCTCGCGGGGAAGTTCTTCGACGATTTGCTGAGCGCGGTAGGTCTGCCGAAAAACCGGCTGTTCGTGATCCCAGGCAATCACGACGTAGATCGCGAGTTAGGCGTGGGGCTCGCCAGAACCCTCGATTCACGCGAACAGGCGGACAAGTATTTCCGTCCGGACCGCCCGCAACCGCATCTCGCTAATAAATTGGACGCCTTTCTGAAATGGCACGACCGCTACTTTAAGGGCGTCCGCGAAGCACCGGGCGGCTCCACCTGCGGTCCGGTGGAGTTGGTCGAGCTGAACGGTCACCGGCTGGGTATCCTGCCCATCAACAGCGCGCTGTTCTGTGAGGACGATCAGGATCACGCAAAGCTCTGGATCGGACGCCGCTGTCTGGACTCTGCCCTGGCGGAGCTGAAGAAGCTGAACGCCGATTTGAAGATCGCTCTGATGCACCACCCTCTCGAGTGGCTCAATCCCATCGAAGGCTCAAATATTCAGGCGGAACTCGAAAGCTCTGTGGACATACTGCTCCGCGGCCATCTGCACGAAGCACGGGTGGAATCCGTTGCCTCTCCGGAAGGCGAGTGGCTGCGCTGCGCGGCGGGCGCGGCATATCAAAGCCGGAAGTGGCCGAACCGCGCATTCTATGCAACTTTTGACGGCAGCGAATTGACCCTCTATCCGATCCGCTACGAGGACACTCCCCTTCCAATCTGGACCACCGACCCTAGTGTCTTTCCGCACGCGCACGCCGATGGTCATCAAAAAGCCTTTCCTGTCCCGCGCCTCAACAAAGGGAAGACTGCGCAACCGTCGGCCGTCCCTGTCCGCAGCGAGTCCACGCCGCCACCGTTCCGAAGTAACATCGGATCGCGCGGTAACCTTCCCTTCGTCGGACGGGACGACCTTCTTGCCCAAATCGGAAGCACGTTGGGAGACACGGTGTCCGAAAGTGTGGTCGTTCTGCATGGTCAACCCGGCGTTGGCAAAAGCGAACTGGCGCTGGAATTCGCAAGGCGGAATAGCGGCCGCTATAGTGGGGGAACCTTCTGGGTGGACGCATCCACGGATGCGGTGGACATCGGTCTGGCGAACATCGGGAAGAACATACTGAACCTCCAGTTCCCGCCCGACCTGCCGCTGAATGACCAAGGTCAGCGAACGTTTCACAGCCTCATCGCCGCGCCGGTGCTTCTCATCTACGACAATGTAGTCTCTTTCGAGCGGTTGGAAGCATGGATGCCGCGAATCGGGACGCCCTGCCAGGTTCTGATCACGACACTTTTGGATTCCCAAAATCCGGCTTGGCCCTGCATTCAGGTGGACCCGCTCTTGCCTGAGCAATCACAGGAGCTGATTCTGAAACTCACCGGGGCCGAGTTCGCGGCGAAGTATGGCAAGAGGATCGCTGCGCATGCCGGCGGTCTTCCGGTGCAGATCGTCCCGGAGACGACGACTCTCGCCTATGACGTGAGGCGAGGCCGCGAGCCCAAGCTGGGTTCAGGTTTTGCGCCAAAGGCGGGCGATAGCTTCCGCATGGCGTACAGCCGTCTGGAACAACCTGCCCGGCTCTTGCTTCACGCGGCTTCGATTCTCAACCCACAGCGAATGACGAAAGCGGAGTTGGCTGATCACATGCAGGCGGGAATCGGCTGGAGTGCGAGCGACTTCGAGCGCGCCCTCGACACCTGCCTCGATCTTCATCTGCTCCACGGGACGCCCGACCCCGGCATGCATCAATTGTTCGCGGCCTTTCTCCAGCAGACGCCGATTTCTGCCGATGATCAAGGAATGTTGCGGCAGATAAGAACCGCCCAAGAGGGGCGTTTCGTGGAACTCGGTGGAATCCTCTCGGACAATCCCGCCGATACGCAAAACGCCACAAGACTGATCAGTTATCCGGTGACGCCAACTCTCTGGGAAGAAGCTGGCCGCCCGCTCTCGATCGAAGACGGAAGCACGATCGGTCAAGCTCTTTATGAAATAGGACGATTCGAAGAAGCGCGGCCGTGGTTCGAGCGCGCGGTGGCGGCGGCAGAGAAAGGGGACGTGCACGGGCACATCGACCACGAGAGCCTGGGCCGCAGCCTGGATCAGATGGGCTACTGCCTGTCAAGTACGGGCCAGTATGCGGAAGCGCGACCGTGGTTCGAGCGCGCGGTGGCGGCGAAAG
>JANXXV010000585.1 GCA_025350445.1 Bryobacteraceae bacterium
TGTTACGAAGATTGTGGACCACTTTGTGCGCCAATAGTTTACGAGGCTTCCATCGAGCAACGTAGCACGGGGAAGCGACAGGCCGCAACATTGCAATAAACGCCAGGAGCGAGTTAGGATGACCTGCCAATACTGCACGGCGAAAAACGATCCCGAAGATCAACGATGCCAGAGGTGTGGCCGGCGGATTCATGCGGTCTCCGAACGTCCTTCTTTTCACCCCGGCACCGTAAGTAATTCTTCGCTTGCCCGTTCGCTGTCATTTGAAACGGAGACGCGGGAAGAATCGCCGGTAAAGCCCGCATTCGGTCCTCAGGTCGTTCCGCCTCAGGCCTCCCCACAGCCGCAAGCACGCGGGGAAGCGTATCAGGCGTCGTTGTTCGGCCCGCAGTTGTTCTCCACCCGGGAAACGGCAAGACAGCCGCGGGAGACGCCCCGCCGCTCCTCCGGCCAAAAATCGCGGATCGATAAGGACGCCCAACAAAGTCTCGATTTCGTGGGAGCGCTGCCGCTTGGCAATCACGCGCTGAAGACTTCGGTGGAGGCGCGAATTTATTGCAACGCGCCCATCGCCCAAACTCCTCTGCGCATCATGGCTTCCGCCGCCGATTGCTCTGTAGGATTTGCCGGAGTGATGCTCTACGCGATCACGTTCCGCATGATGGGACAGGAATTAGTCTGGACCAGCCAAATGCTGTTAAGCTATGTGGCTGCCGCTGTGGTGATTTCGCTGTTCTATCGCGTGCTGTATTGCCTGGGCAACGGCGACACACCCGGCGTGCGCTGGGCGGGTCTCCGGATGGTCGATTTCGATGGCCGCGTCCCCACGCGTAGACAAAGATTCCAGCGCCTGGCCGGCGGTTGCGTAGGCGCGTTGGCTGCTGGATTAGGATTGCTATGGGCGCTCTTTGACGAAGAGCGGCTCACTTGGCACGACCACATGTCCGAGACGTTTCCCACCGCTCGGGGCTGACAGCGCTATGGGTGGGTGATGTAGTCCATCCGCCCGCCATCCACAGTCAGAATCTGGGCCGTAATAAACCCCGCCTGTTCCGAAGCCAGAAACGACACGGCATTCGCGATCTCCTCCGGCCTGCCCACGCGGCGCACCATTGTCTTGGCAGCAATGCCGCTGCAAACCTCGCCGATCTGTTCCACCGTGCGTCCTTCGGACACCATATCGGTGAGAATGAACCCCGGCGCAATAGCGTTCACCGTGATTCCGTGCGGTCCAAGGTCCATGGCAAAGCGGCGCGTCAACACGGAAACCGCGGCTTTAGTAGCCGCGTAAAACGTGGTGCCCGGCATCGACGTCCCGTGGGCGGCGATGGATGTCAGATTCACAATGCGGCCGTAGCCGGCGGCCTTCATGCCGCCGATCAGCGCGCGGGTCACATGCACCAACCCGTCCACGTTGGTGCCGCGCATGGCGTTCATCCGTGAGAAATCGAAGTCGTCCAGATCGCCGCGGCTCACCACGCCTGCGTTGTTGATCAGAATCGCAGGGTCGCCCAGGCTGGCGTGAACCACATCCGCCATGTGCGCCACCTGATCGGCATGCTGCACATCGGCCTGAATCGCGATGGCGTGCCCACCGGCAGCAGTGATAGCCTCCACCACCGAATTCGCGTCGGCGGCGCGCGTTCTATAATTCACCGCCACCGCGAAGCCGTCCTTCGCAAGCCTTAGCGCGATGGCTTTGCCGATCCCGCGCGACCCCCCGGTAACGAGTGCGGTTTTCATGAAACCTCCGAACTGCCACGCACCGGCTCGATGATCGCGCGCATGGAGCCTTTCGATTTCGGCATCCGCCAATCGGGTCCATACGCGTGGATCTGATCGCGGCCAAACTCCGCTTCCAGCATTCCGCACGTGATAACCACCGTACGGCCGTTGGTATCCACTTCCACCGCGTGGCGGAAAGCATCGGAGGCCGAATGCAGGAACAGCTTTTGCAGCATCTCAATTACATAGTCGTAGGTGTGCTCATTGTCATCCAGAAGGACAACGTTGAACAGCGGCGTGATCTCCTCGAGATTCTCTTTTCCCACCTCGGGGGAAACGGCTGTCTTCTCCATCGCCCTTTACATTCGCTCCAGCGCTGCGAAGA
>JANXXV010000597.1 GCA_025350445.1 Bryobacteraceae bacterium
GTCGACGGCTTGGCGGTAGGCCCGCGTGGTCAATGCGACGTAATCCGCGCCTTTGTAGCGGCCCTCGATTTTCAGGCAGCTCACCCCGGCCGCGATGATCCGGGGCACATCCCGCAACGCCGACAGATCTCCGGGGGACAGTAGATAACGCGCGTCGGCCAGGGGCTTCCGTTCCCCGTCGACCAGCATTTCGTAGGGCAACCGGCAGGTCTGCGCGCATTGTCCCCGGTTGGCGCTGCGGCCGCCCCATGCTTCCGACGAGAAGCACTGGCCGGAGTAGGATACACACAATGCGCCATGAACGAAGATTTCGAGATCGGCCTTCGTCGCCGCATAGATTGCGGCCACTTCCTCCAAAGACAATTCACGAGCCAGCGTGACGCGGCGGGCTCCTTGCCTTAATGCGAATTCGACGCCCTCCGCGCTAGTGATGCTGGTCTGCGTGGAGGCGTGAATTTCCAGATCGGGCGCAATCTGATGGGCAAGTTTGAGCACTCCGATATCCTGCACGATTATCGCGTCGACGCCGGCTTTCGCAATGGATCCGATGACGCGGGCGGCTTCGGCCAGTTCGTGTTCGAAGACAAGTGTGTTGAACGTCAGATAGCCGCGCACGCCCCGCCGGTGCAGCGTTCGCATTACGCCGGGTAGTTCGCCAAGCTCAAAGCCAACCTTGGCGCGGGCGCTGAAGTGGTTGAGGCCGAAGTAACAGGCATCCGCGCCGGCTTCGATGGCGGCGTTGAGTTGCGGCCAATGCCCGGCCGGACTCATCACTTCGGGTTTCTTGGGCGGCGGCATGGGATGCTTAACTCAAGGGTAGCGTGCCGTGCAACCGGAATCGCTTTTCGATCGCCCACCCGCGATCGCCCGAACGCGATCGCCCGAACGTGATCGCCCGAACGTGATCGCCCGAGCGTATCGGCGGAATGATGCGGAATGATATGCTAACCATTCCGGGCTATGTCTGCTGCTACGAGATTTCGAGCGTCTGCAAGTCTACTAATCCTCTACTCTTCGCTTACCCACGGCCAGCAGGTCGAGTTCGACCGCGATGTCGATCCCATTCTACGCGCAAACTGCCGCGGCTGCCATGGCGAACGCCAACAGATGAGCGGTTTGCGCCTCGATCAACCGCAGGCCGCGCTTGCGGGCGCATATTCCGGCCCGGTGATTAAGCCCGGCAACAGCGCGGCTAGCCGCCTGATTCAGGTTGTCTCCGGCGAGGGAAAAGTCAAGATGCCTCCCGCTGGTCCAGGCCTGACGCCGGAGCAGATCGCAACCCTTCGGCGCTGGATCGACCAGGGTGCAGTGTGGCCTGCCGCCGAACCCGTCAAGTCCGGGGATTCCGCGCGAAACACCCACTGGGCATATCAACCAATTCACCGTCCCGCGGTGCCTTCCGTAAAGGCGCCGAAGTTCGTCCGTAATCCCATCGACGCCTTTGTCATAGCGCGGTTGGAGCATGAGCGGATTGCACCCTCGGAAGAAGCGGACCGCCGCACGCTGATCCGCCGCGTAAGTCTCGATCTGACCGGCCTGCCTCCAACGCCTGCCGAAGTGGAAGACTTCGTAACCGACAACCGCCCGGCCGCTTATGAACGCCTGGTGGACCGGCTGCTTCAATCGCCGCATTATGGAGAGAAATGGGCGCGGCACTGGCTCGATCTTGCCCGCTACGCTGATAGCGACGGTTATGAAAAAGATCTGCCCCGTCCGTCCGCCTGGCGCTGGCGCAGATGGGTTATCGATGCGTTGAATAGCGACATGCCCTTCGACCAATTTACGATCGATCAAATCGCCGGTGACCTGCTGCCCAACGCGACCGTGGATCAGAAGGTGGCGACCGGATTCCATCGCAATTCGCTCACCAATCGTGAAGGCGGCATCGACCGCGAGCAGCTCCGCGTGGAGCAGGCGGTCGATCGCACAAACACGGTCGGAGGCGTCTGGCTAGGGCTTACAGTGGGTTGCGCACAGTGCCACGACCACAAGTACGACCGCATCAGCCAGAAGGAGTACTATCGGCTTTTTGCTTTCTTCAGCCCGGCTGAGGATAGCGAAGTGGAGGCGCCGATACCGGGCGAAACCGGCCCGTATCTGCGGTTTCTGGCGGAATACCAGCAGAAACGGCGCGATCTGATCAAAGAGTACGGCGTGGAGCCGCTCCAGCGGGAATGGGAGCCCAAGGTCATCGACGCCAGCCGCAATCAGGGAAAGTACGGGGGGGACTGGGATCTTGCCTGGACCGTGCTGTGGAACGACGAACGAAAGATACTGATGAAGACGCCGTCCGAACGGACGCGAAAAGAAGCGGACAAGCTGACTGACCATTTCCTGGAATGGTACAGCGCGGTTGTCGGCAAGCAACGATACATAGATCTGAAATTCAAGGAGCTTCGAGACAAGCTGGCGAAACTGCGCGAAGATCATCCTGCGCTGACGGAGGCATCGGCAATCGCCGACATGCAGTCGCCGCCAAAGGCGCACGTATTGATTCGCGGCGATTTCCAGAACCCTGGCATCGAAGTACAACCTGACGTGCTTGCAGTCCTGAATCCATTCGCTGCCGCCACGAAACCGAACAGGCTTGACCTCGCGCGCTGGATCGTTGCCAACGACAATCCGCTTACCGCCCGCGTGGCAGTGAACCGCATGTGGCAAGCGTTCTTCGGCCGCGGACTGGTCGGCACGCCGTCCGATTTCGGCACGCAGGGAGATCGCCCCACGCATCCGGAACTCCTTGACTGGCTGGCGGCTGAATTTCAACAGGGCGGCTGGAGCGTGAAGCACATGCACAAGCTGATTGTGGAGTCGGCTACCTACCGGCAATCGTCGCAATCCAGGAAAGACCTGGAAAGCCGTGACTCCGACAACCGGCTGCTGGCCAGGCAATCCAGAATTCGGCTGGAAGCGGAACTGGTGCGGGATTCCGCACTCTTTGTAAGTGGTCTCCTGGATCCGTCCATCGGTGGGCCTAGCATCCGGCCGCCACAACCAGCGGGGCTGACGAACCTTGGCTATGGCAACTTCGTGAAGTGGCCGGAGAGCGCCGGCAGCGGGCGCTATCGCCGGGGGCTCTACATCTTCTTCCAACGCACCGTGCCATACCCGCAATTGATGATGTTTGACGCGCCGGATTCAAACGTGTCCTGTCCGAAACGTGAGCGGTCCACCACTCCGCTGCAAGCCTTGAATCTGCTGAACGACCCGGTGTTCTTTGAAGCTGCGCAAGCAATGGCTGCCGCAGTCCTGCGGCAGAATCTGAAAACGGATGCGGATAGCCTGAATTCCGCATTCCGGTTCGCACTCGGAAGGCAGCCGTTGCCGCAGGAGAGAGATCGAATGTTGTCGTATCTCGATTTGCAACGCAACCGGCTGCGAAACGAACCGAAACTCGCCGCCGCACTGTTCGCCGGCGAAGTGGAAGGCGCCGCCGGCACGGACCTCGCCGCATGGGTGGCGCTCAGCCGCGCCATTTTGAATCTGGATGAATTTCTGACAAGGGAGTAACCATGGACTCGCGCCGTTTTCTTGAGATTCAGTCGCGTCGCGATTTCTTCCGGCGCTCCGGTATCGGTACAGCCGCCCTCGCGCATCTCATGGCCGACGAAGGCCGCACGGCGGAAACCAACACCGATCCGCTGATCCCGAAGCCGCCACACTTTGCGCCGAAAGCGAAGAACGTGATTTTCCTGTTCATGGAAGGCGCTCCCAGCCAGGTAGATCTTTTCGACCCGAAGCCGGGGTTGAAGAAATGGAATGGATCACCGCTTCCGGAATCCATGACAAAGGATTTGCGGCTGGCGTTCATCAAGCCTTCCGCAAAAGTCATGGCCAGCCCGCGCGTCTTCAAGCCCGCGGGGCAATGTGGCATGGAGCTTTCCGACTTTCTGCCGAACTTGGCCACTTGCGCCGACGACATCTGCCTGGTGAGGTCGATGGTAACGGATGCGTTCAATCATCATCCCGGTCAATTGCTGCTCATGACCGGAAGCATCCAGTTCGGCCGTCCGTCAGCCGGCGCCTGGATCACATATGGCCTCGGCAGCGAATCGCGGAATTTGCCCGGCTTCGTGGTGCTGAGTTCAGGCTCCGGAACCAGCGGGGGCGCATCGAATTGGGGTAACGGATTCCTCCCCTCCGTGTATCAGGGTGTCGTGTTTCGCAGCCAAGGCGATCCCGTGCCCTATCTTTCGAACCCGGCTGGCGTTGACACGAAATTGCAGCGCGATAGTCTGGACCTGATTCGCGATCTGAACCAGACGCATCAGGATAAAGCAGGAGACAACGAGATCGCCTCGCGCATCGCCAGTTATGAACTGGCCTTCCGGATGCAATCCGCCGCTCCCGAGCTTCTGGATTTTTCAAAGGAATCTCAATCCACCCTCGACATGTACGGAGTGGGCAAAGAACCCACCAACGCCTATGCCACCAATTGCCTGCTGGCGCGGCGGATGGTGGAGCGCGGTGTACGTTTCGTCCAGGTAATGCACGCCAGTTGGGATCATCATTCGGAACTCAACAAAGGTCTGAAAAAGAATTGCGCAGCCACCGATCAGCCGGTTGCCGCCTTGATTCGCGATCTGAAACAGCGCGGCCTGCTGGATTCCACGCTCGTTGTTTGGGGCGGTGAGTTCGGGCGGACGCCAATGGTAGAGATTCGCCGCCCGGGTGAAGAGGGCAACGAGGGCCGCGACCACCATCCGCTGGCGTACAGCATGTGGCTTGCCGGAGGCGGTATCAAAGGCGGACAGGTGGTCGGCGCGACGGACGACATCGGCTTCAACGTGGTTGACGATAAGGTCCACGTCCACGATTTGCAGGCAACGATGATGCATTGCCTTGGATTCGACCACAAGCGGCTTACCTACCTTCACCAGGGCCGCAACTTCCGTCTGACGGACGTCGCGGGCGAAGTGGTGACGAAGCTGCTGGCCTGAGGGACTTGCCATGGACACCGGACTGCGCGCGGGCGTGGCGCGTGTGGATATCACTCCACCTGTTGGGATCAACATGGTGGGATATTACATTCGCGAGGGAGCCCCCACCGGCGTGGAGCCTCCGGAAAGCAACGAAATAATCGCTCTCGGAAGCAAGCGGGAAAGCCGCCCGAAGCGCAGGCCGGCGATGTTGTAGCGAAGGTGGTCGTCACCATGAGACCACCCTGTTTCGCCGCATAGTAGATCGGTTCTGAAATGACATCACTCGGGAAGCACCCGTATGAATCCATATATGATCGGATGTTGGACACGGGAGGTGTGCGTGGATCTTCACCAGTTGGCAATAAAGCAGTTGGCCGACTATGATCTTCATCGACCCGGGGCCATCTTCGCCAACCACGCGGTGACGATGACCATCGGCCAGGCCTATGAGTTGCAAACGGAAGTGGCGCGGCTTCGGCAGCAGCGCGGAGAGCCATTGGCCGGGTACAAGGTAGGCTGCATAAGCCGGACAATGCAGACGCAGCTTGGTATCGGCCGGCCGGTTTTCGGCAACGTGTACGCCACCGAACTGCATTATTCCGGCGTAATGCTCGATCCCAAACGATTCGATGGCTTGGCGATAGAGGGAGAGTTCGCTGTCCGGCTAGCCGCCGATATCCCGGACGCGGCATGGCTTCGGGTCCATCCGCGCGAAGCCATCGCTTCGGCATTTGCCGTGATTGAGCTGCACAACTTCGTCTTCCGCAACTCCCCGTACACCGCGATTGAGCTAATTGGCAACAACGCGATCCACGCCGGCGTGATCCTGCCGCTGCGGGAAACGGCGCTCGATAGCCCGGAGGCACTGCTCGATGCGGCCATAGCGGTATCGAAGAACGGCAGCGAATTGGGATCCGCCACCGCGGGCGCGCTACCGGGAGGCCCATTTGCCTCCCTTGCGCACTTGGCTGACCATCTGGCGCGATTCGGCCAGCGGCTCAGGCAAGGCCAGATCATTCTTACGGGTTCTCCGCTGCCGCTGTATCCGCTGACGGATGGAGATTTCGTCGCCGTGCTGAGTAACCGATCGGAAACCGTCACAGCCACGGTGTTGCGCGCCGTCGCGACAGGCTGATCGCGAAAGAATCTATGGCAGCCCCACTCAAGCACCTACCCCGCCAAACTGAGCCCGCATATCTCACTAATGCAGTGTGACAGCCCAGGACGGCGGACCCCATGGTCCGCGCCGAGGCCCCCCGCCTCGGCTTCCCGGATCACAAGTGCCCTCCAGGCGGATACTGCGGAGCCGTTGCCACGCTATCCAATCCGGGTCTCTGGCCAATTTGCCGACACTACACTTAGAACCTATCCAATTGAATCATCACGTTTACTGGCAGAAAAGATTTTGGGTAGCGCGTTTCGTTCAATACCCACGGGCCGTTGGAGGCACTTTGCGAGAGGGTCCAACTTTTCGATTTGGCGCGCCCTGTTTGGTTCCGGCTACGCCGGGCTAGGTATGTATTGGCAAAAGGCCAGCTATCAGGTATACCTGACTCGATTCATGATCATGCAGGCCAGGCCGCTCTCATTCCCGCGTCCCCACTCGACCGCCTAGTGCTTTGTCTAATCGCGTTCGTATCATCGAACGCCGCCGAATCATCTACGCTCCGTGACTTTCAGTTTTTCAAACTCGTCGCGTTCCTGTTGAGCCGCTGCCGTGCGTCCCAGTTTCCGATACAGCAGCCAAAGGCGGTAATGCGGGATGGAGTTCCCGGGAGCTAGTTCGGCGGCCTTCTTCAGATGAAGGATCGCAGTAGCCGTATCGCCGCGTGCGCTCGCAATCCGCTCCAAGGCCAAATGGGCTTCCGTCAGGTCAGGGGAGAACTTCAGTGCTTGCAAAAAATGCTTCTCCGCTTCATCTGGTTTGTTCTCAGAAAGAAGAATGTCGCCGGATTCATAGTGTGCCCGGGGATCGTTGGAATTTATCTTCAGTTCGTGGGCAAGTTCGGCAAATGCTTCTTCCATGTGTCCACGCCGCCACTCGATATTGCCGATTGTGAAATGAACGGTCTGCAATTCCGGCTTGATCTCGAGCGCCCGGCGATACTCCGCAATGGCGTCATCCATTTTGCCGGACGCCTCCAAAGCTTCACCGCGGAGTTCATGAGAGCGATACGAGTCCCCATCCGTCTGTAGGACCCAGAGAGATGACAGGAACGAGAGAGCCTGGTGCGCGTCGGCCAGTTTGTATAGGCTTTCCGGCGACTCGGACTTGGGGTCGCGGATCTCCCCCACGTTTGCAACTTCGGCGTTGTAGACTGAGCGGATTTTGTCACCGTCAGGTGGAGAATAGAGATAGCGGGTTGACCCGGAGAACGCGTCCTCCGGTAACGCTGCGGCGTTTTCTCCAGCCGCCCGCCGTGCCAGCCACGCCAATCGCCGTTTCAGCTCCGGGCTGTCCGCTTTGATTTCAATTGCTTTGGACAACTCCTGTCCGGCTTGTTCCCAGCTTCCGCTCGACTCAAAAAAGTGGCTTCTAGCCAGAGCAGTGAAGAACGAATCCTTATGCTTTGTCTGTAGTTTCTCAAAGTACTCTTTCGTGAGTTCGCCGTGCACCTTGCTCAGGTGATACCACGCGTCCAAATTCTTCTCGTCGGCCTCGATCACTCTTCCGAGCGTTTCCCATGCTTCCTCGTACTTTTTCTGAACAAAGTAGGTATAGCCCAGATATAGCGGCGCAAGGGTGTTCGCGCGATCCAGTTGTTCCGCCTCTTTCAAATAGACCTCCGCGTGTTCGAAATCGCGAGAGTTGAAGCAAATGAGCCCTAGCAGGAAATGTGGTGCGGCGAGCGACGCTTTCAGTCGAATAGCTTTCTTAAAGGAGGACGCAGCCTGATCCCGAAGCCCTTGCACATAGTATAGATTCCCCAGATTAGCGTGTGCCTCCGCCATATCCGGTCTCAACTCGACCAGACGTTTATATTGCTGTGTCGCCAGTTGGTAGTTGCCCGCCGCTTCGGCGGCTCGCGCCGCGGAATACAATTTGAAAAGGACATCATCCTGCGCGGAAACGGGTGAAGCGCTAAATGTGAGCAAGACGGCCAGGACCGCCACGAAATGCTTCATTCCAATGTTCTTACTCATGGCCCGGTGATAGACTAGATCCTATCCCTGTGGACAAAGCTCGTCAAGTCTGCACCTCGCTTGTCCTTATCGCTGTTGCTGTCATTGCGTCTCAAGCTGCGCCGGGCGATCAGCTTGCCGATGCCATCGAATGGATCCGGCAGGGAGAATGGCGGAAGGCCGACGCCGTACTCGAACAATGTCCACCTGTGGACCCGTCCGTTCTGTATTGGAAGGCCTACGTGCGGTTCAGGACAGGACGATACGCGGAGGCAGTCTCTCTCGCTTCCCGGTATCTCGAACAGAAGCCGCGGAGTGCTGCTGCCCGCAAAATCCTTGGGCTGTGCTACTTCATGCAAGAACACCACGCCGAGGCGGAGCGGGAGCTCAAGCTCGCTACCGATCTGGATAGTTCCGATACGGAGGCTCTGTATTACCTGGGACGCTTGTACTTCACCCGGAACGATGCTCCCGAAGCTCTGCGCATCTTCGAGAGGTTGGTCTTGCTCGACAATAGCAGCGTCCGCGGCTACAATCACCTCGGCCAGACCTACGAGGCCCTCTCCCGGTTCGACGATGCACAAGCAGCTTATCGCAAAGCGATTGAGCTTGAGCGGACCCAGCCCGCCAGATCGCAGTGGCCGTACTTCAATTTGGGAGTACTTTATTTGAAGGAAGGCCGGCCGCAAGAGGCGATCGGACTCATTCGACAGGCGCTCGTGATAGATAGCGGCTGGCCGGAAGGCAAAATTCAGTTGGCCATCGCACTCTCTTCAGCGGATCGATATGATGAGGCACGCCTGCTCCTCAAGGAAGTTCTTCAGAACAATCCAAAGAATGCCGATGCCCACTATCAAATGGGGCGCCTCTTGCTGAAACTCGGCAAGCCGGCGGAAGCCCGTCCCCACCTGCAGGAATTTGAGTCCTTGAAGAAGCAAAGATGAAACGAATCGCTATTCTGCTCGCTGCATTGACGCTCTTGCCGGCTGAACCGGAAGCTCCCATCCGCTTCTCCAATATCGCGCCGGAAGCGGGAATTCACGCTCAACTTCAATGCGGCGGTCCCGGCAAGAAGTGGATCCCGGAGGCGAATGGAAGCGGTTGTGCCGCGTTCGACTTCGACAACGACGGACTGCTGGATCTGCTGATCGTCAACGGGACCACAATGGACCGGTTGCGCGAAATTGCCGGCGGGCGGGTTCCCTCGGCTACCAGGTCCGGGGTCTACTTGTATCGGAATCTGGGCGACGGCCATTTCGAGGATGTCACCGAACGCGCGGGTTTGTCCAATCCCTATTGGGCTACCGGGGCCAACGCAGCCGATTTCAACAACGACGGCTTTGTCGATATTCTGATCACCACCATCGGCGTCGATCTTTTATTTAAGAACAACGGCAATGGAACATTTACCGAAGTTGGCAAGTCAGCCGGACTTTCCAGGCAAGTCCGCTGGCACACCGGGAGTGCGTTTGGCGACTACGACAACGACGGTTTTCTAGACTTGTTCATCGCCGGTTATGTGGATATCCACTCCGTCCGGTTGTCCGGAGAAGCTCCTGTCTGCGACTATCGCGGCCTGCCCGCCTTCTGCGGCCCGCTCGGGCTCAAAGGGGAACGGGACGTTCTCTACCGCAACAACGGGGATGGGACTTTCACCGATGTCTCGGAATCGGCCGGAGTTAGCGACGCCGACGCCCGCTACGGCTTCACGGCTGTGTTTGACGATTTTAACGGTGATGGAAAGATCGACTTATTTGTAGCCAACGATTCCGGTCCCAACTATCTCTATATAAATCTCGGAAACGGGAAGTTCCGGGAATCGGCTCTCACCAGTGGCGTAGCTTTCAATGCGAATGGGAAGACGCAAGCTAATATGGGCGTGGCAATAGGCGACTACGACAACGATGGCAAACTAGACCTGCTCACCACAACGTTCTCTGAAGATTACTTCCCCCTCTTCCGGCAGTACTCACCCGGAATGTTCGAAGATGTCTCCAACCGCGTCGGACTGGAACTCCCAACTATTCCTCTGTTGGGCTGGGCTTGCGGATTCGCCGATTTCAATAACGACGGCCACCGGGATCTTTGGCTTGCCAATGGCCACGTGTATCCCAACGCGGATCGCTTAGGTGGAACCAGTTATCTACAACCGGTGATAGTTTTTGAGAACCGGCGTGGCCGGTTTACCGCTGTCCGTGACCTGGTCCCCGGACTAGCCGGGAACTCCTATCGCGGTGGATGTTCCGGCGATTTCAACAACGACGGAAAAATGGATCTGGTAGTTCTTCCAATTGCGGGTTCGCCGTTGTTGCTGATGAATCGAACCGCCGGACACCACTCCTGGATCGGCTTCACATTGACCGGCACGGCTAGCAACCGGGATGCCATTGGATCTCAGGTTCGCATTGAATCCTGCGGGCAGGTGCAATTCGAAACTGTGCGCAACGGAGGCAGCTATCTATCTCACAATGACGCTCGTGTGCACTTTGGTCTAGGATTGTGTTCAAAGGTGGATCAGGTCGCAATCACTTGGCCTGACGGAACGAAGCAGGTGCTGCGCAATCCCGCGATCAATCAATACAGCAAAATTCGACAAGTCCGGAAGCTCCCGTGAAGATCCCGGCAATCATTTTATTTGCATGCGCTCCTGCCTTTACCGCTCCGGCCCCTCAGCCATGTGCCTCATGTCATCCGAAAGAGGTCAGCGGCTATGCGCGCACCGGCATGGCGAATTCTCTGTTTCGTCCCCAAGGGCAGCCGTCGGGGCGTTTCTCGCACGCTCTATCGGGAAGTGCGTTTTCCATTCAATCGACAGCCTCCGGCATGCGTCAGCGCATGGAACGGAACGGCTTTGAAGGCGAGTTCCCTGTCGAATACGTGATCGGCTCGGGGAATCACGCTTTCGGATACCTTGTAAGAATTGGGGACTTCCTGTTTCAATCCCCGGTCTCGTATTACTCGAAAAAAAAGCTTTGGGACATGGCGCCGGGCTATGAAGGAGATCGCAATCCGGACTTCACTCGGCCGGTCGCCATAGAGTGCCTGGTGTGCCATTCCGGAAAACCTCTCCCTGTCGCCGATACGCTCAATCGTTACCAAAGTCCAGCCTTTGAGAGCGAAGCTATCTCGTGCGATCGTTGTCACGGCCCGGTCGAGGCGCACCTGCACGCTCCGTCGCCGCGCAATATTCTGAATCCGAGAAAGCTTTCGGCCCGGATGCGCGACAGTATTTGCGAGCAATGTCACCTCGGAGGGGAAGCCCGGATTCCGAATCCCGGCCAGCGGATTGGAGATTTTCATCCTGGGCAGATCTTGGAAGAGGTCTTCTCGGTTTACATCTTCAAGAATCCTCTCGGCGGGTTAAAGGTGGTGAGTCACGCCGAGCAGCTTGCCCTCAGCACGTGCGCACGCCAGAGCGGAGACAAGATGTGGTGCGGCGCGTGCCACAATCCGCATGACAAGCCCGGGAATGTCGCTACCTACTATCGCGCCAAGTGCCTCAACTGCCATGGAGCGGATCTGGTGAAAACGCACCCCCGGCCGTCGGAAGATTGTGTCGGCTGTCACATGCAACGCCAAACAGCCAAGGATGGAGGCCATACCGCCTTCACGGATCACCGCATTCGACGGCGGCCCAACCTGGCCCTGCAACCGCCGGACTCCATGCGCGAACTAGCTGCATGGCATGACCCCGCGCCGCCTCTCGCGAAACGAAACCTTGGACTGGCGAACATTACCGTCGGAGAGCGCGACCTGTCCGCCTCGCACATGGATGCTGGATACCGGCTGCTCTCTGACGTTTATGAGGCATCTCCCAAGGATGCGGCTGTGGTCACCGCTCTTGGGCTCGTGCTCCTCCGTAAAGGGCGGCCGGTGGAGGCGGCACGGCTCTACGAAGAGGCTTTGAGCTTGCAGCCGGCCTACGCTCCTTATCACATCAACATTGCTACAGCTTGGAATCAAGCCGGCGATACGGCGAAAGCGATCTCCCATCTTGAGAAAGCCATCGGGATGGATCCTTCATTGGAATCGGCATACCGCAAATTGGGTGAGATTTACTCTCAGAAAAAGCAGCCGGCCAAGCTTCGGGAAACCCTGCAGCGCTATCTGAAATTCGACCCGAACAACGTCACCGTGCGCACATTGCTTGATGAGCAATAATTAAACCAGCGGAGATCGAACAGGATTGCCGTTGTTCGCCTAGCGGACGGGACGGCCGCTAGGCGAATGATACTCCTTGGCCGGGTTAATGCCCAGGCGATCGTAAATCGTAGCCGTCGGATCCTCCACGGATGCCGGGTGATCTTTTGGATCAGACCCGGTGGCATCGGAAGACCCATAAACCTAAATCCGGCAGTTCGAACTCTGCGGATCGTTCCAAGTCGCTGAGACGCCTCGGAATTTCAACTGCTTCGCAGTTCACCATTCGGGTGATAACTGATTCCGCTGCAACTACTTGCGGGCTAAAGATCTATCCGGATTTGGGCGGCTCTAACTGCCGGATTTAGG
>JANXXV010000625.1 GCA_025350445.1 Bryobacteraceae bacterium
TTCGACGGCGGCTACGGCGGCGTCCAAAACCTGCTGGCGCGACTTCTTCAGCTTGTATTGCAAGTGAATTTCGCTGGTGGCGATGAAGGTGTGGATCCGCGGACGCTTGGCGTGCTCGAGCGACCGGGCGGCGCGTTCCACATCCAGCGTATTGGAACGTGCCAGGGCGGCCACCTGGATCCAGGGGAATTCGCGGCTGACCGCGTCAACGGCCTGGAAATCTCCCTCGGAGGCGATGGGGAAGCCAGCCTCCATGATATCTACCCCCAGGGCCACAAGCTTCTCCGCCATCCGAAGCTTTTCCGGCACCGTCATGCTGCAGCCGGGCGATTGTTCGCCGTCTCGTAAGGTCGTATCGAAAATGTAGACTCGGGAGCTCATATTGACGTTCTCCAGACACCATTATCAAGGCGCTCCATTGATTTAGCAAATTTATAATTTGCGTTACCGTGATAAGGGGCGATAATGGGATAAGCGGTCCTTATGGACGGCTAGGGTGAGTGCTCCATGGAATTATATCCTCTGAAGGTGTTCCTGACAGTAGCGACCGAGAAGAGTTTTTCGCGTGCCGCTGAAAAGCTTTTCCGGACTCAACCTGCGATCTCGCTGGCGGTACAGCGGCTGGAGGCGGCGCTACAGGAGCGGCTGATCGACCGTTCCGGAAATCCGCTGATTTTAACGGATGCCGGCCGTATCGTTGTGGAATATGCGCGGCGGTTTGAGAACCTTCAAAGCGAGTTGCAGAACTCACTGGCGGAACTGCGCGATAACTCGGCCGGGCGGCTGATCATCGGCGCCAACGAGTCGACTTCGCTGTATTTGTTGAAGCACATCGAGCGCTACCGGCGGCTCTATCCGAAGGTGAAAGTGCAGGTGCGGCGGAGTTTATCGAGCAAGGTGCCGGCGCAGTTGATCGATGGCGATCTGGAACTGGGTGTGATCAGCTACGACCCGGAAGACGAGCGGTTGATCAGCGAGGTGATTTATACCGATCACCTGGCGTTCGTCGTTTCGCCGGCGCACCGGTTTGCGAAGCTGAAGAACGTTTCGATCACCGAGCTCGGCATGGAAACATTCATTGCGCACAATGTTTTGTCGCCCTACCGCGAGGTGGTCCTGCGTGAGTTTCAGCGGCACAAGGTTCCGTTGAACATGGACGTGGAGATGCCGACGGTGGAGACCATCCGGAAACTGGTTCAGCACAATGAGGGCGTGGCGTTTCTGCCGCGGATGTGCGTGGAGCAGGAGTTGGAACAGAAGACGCTGCGCGAGGTGAAAGTGGATGAGCTGGAAGTCGATCGCAAGATCCGGCTGGTTTATCCGGCGCGGCGCGGGCTGAGCCACGCGGCGAAAGCTTTTCTGGAAGTGGTGCGGGGGGAGTAATCGCGCCCGCTGGAATTGAGATGCCTTATCGTGACCCGATGACCGGTCCCGGAGGGATCGAGAATGCTTCGTTCACTTTGCCGACTTCGAGGATCACTTTTACGGACTCTTTGTCCCGGTCGTAGCGGAAACGTTCGATGAGGCGGCCGCCATCCGGAATCGTCATTTTCCGCGACGGATTTCCAGATTTGGCCAGAAGTTCCTCGCGCGCCATTCCGGTGGCGACTGCGATTGCGGCTGTGCGGCACCTTTCAGAGGTTTCTCTGCGTTGGCGAAAGCGCTCGAAAACGCCTTGCCGATTCCTTTTCCTGCCGCTCCGGCGGATGTTGCCGTGGTGCCCGGCAATACTTCGGTTTCGATGAAGACCTGCGCATGGATGCAGGCGGGTAGGCCGGAAAGTAGCGCTGCGTAGAGAGCCAGTTTCATGGAAATTTCTTCGCTTTTAGAGCACAGCGGAATTGTGGTGCGCTTGATTGTGACTGTTTGAATGTTTGAAGGTGTGATATCATGCAGTCTGGAGGGGAAGGTTATGGCGAGTTCCGCGGTCAAGACGATGAAGACGATCACGATCCGGCTCCCGGAGGATCTGCACCAACGGGTCAAGGTCAAATTGGTGAAGGATCACCGGTCGTTTCAGGAGTTAGTGGAAGAGCAGTTGAGGGCTTATACGGGGGAAACTCCGGCCGATCCCAAC
>JANXXV010000689.1 GCA_025350445.1 Bryobacteraceae bacterium
CATCATTTTGGCGATGGTGGGCTCGCGCTCGCCCTCTTTCCACCAGTTGAAGTTGAAGTCTCCCACCGGCTGCGCCTGTTGCCACGCGGGATCGTCAAGCTTGCCGTCTATGACGATGGGCGAGGTTGCGCGCATGATGTCGTAGCGGGGAAGGGATTCGGCGCGAAGGCTAGGGATCAGAAGGGCCGGCAACAACCACAACAACACGATCAGGGCTGGTATGTTGTCGCTTGCGGGAGCTGACAACAACGGTGAGAACAGGTCCTGGGGGACCCGCTCAGACGAGGGCGTCCGCCCCGCCACTTTGACCCAGGCGCGCATGGTGAAAATCAGATCGGACCGTAGACTAACATCTCGACATTCTACTCCCTTGTCCGGTCATTATTACTTTTTGATTTCAGCCAACCGCTTCTTGACGTATGCATCGTATTCCTTTTGCAGCTCCGGAGTGAGCCCTGGTCCCCCGTAAAGCTCGCTGGCTTTGTATTTGCCGGTGAGGAACTTTTCTTTCGTCCATTCGTCGTGGATGTGCGTCAGGTCGGCAGCATCGCAGATCGCTTTGACTAAGTGCGGTGGAATGAAAATGACACCTTCGTCATTGCCGAGAACTACATCGCCGGGCATGACAATGGCGTCTCCAATTTTGATGGGGATGTTGATGCCAACCACTACCACTTCACTGATGGCAGCGGGGTGCGCTTTCTTGAAGAAGATCTGGGTGGGGAGTTCACGGATGCCGCCAATGTCCCGAATCGTTCCGTCGATCACTGCGCCGGTGCGGGTTCGCCCGGCAACCGCCGCCTGCAAGTTGTCACCGCCAAAGTTATGCCCGGGCGCGGCTCCCATGAGGTCGATTACGGGAACGTCGTTGAGTTGTAGCAGGTCGATCACTTTTTGATTCTGCTGCTGGGGCAGGCCTTCGGCTTTGGCGTCGGCATCCAGCACTTCCGCAAGGTCGGGCCGTAGCGGCAGGTATTGCGCGGTCACGGCGCGGCCGACCAGGATTTTGCCGGGATGCAGCACCTGGAAATCCCAGCCGGCGAACTGGTGCTTATAACCCTTGCTCATGAGGAAGCCCCAGGCTTCTTCGAGAGACAGGCCCTTGACTCTTTCGAGTAGCCGGTCGTCCACTTTGGGCCGGCCGTCGGGGAAGCGCTCGAACTCACTTTTCGCCGTGTACTTGATCAACTGTTCACGGGTTAGGCGGAATACCTGTCCGTGGGCGGGGCCTATCAGGCAAACTGCTAGCAGAACTTTGGCAACTAGTCGCATGATTATTGCATCCTTTATAACGGCACCGAGTGCTTTGCTACGTATTCTTCTACGTCCGATTCATCGGGCGGAATGTGATGGAAGTATTCGGCGTATTCGAGTCCGTGGGCTTGCGCTCTCAGCCGGTCCCGGGCGAGTGCGAAGGTCTTCGTATACTGCCGGTTGGCGGTGTCGTCATCGTCGCCCAGCAGGGAAAGCTTGCGGCCTTTCTCAGCCAGCGAGCGCCGCAAACGCGCGCCCTGACTGCCCGCCGGGCCCTGGGTGACGTTCGCCAGATTGACCCAGACTTTTTGATCGATATGCGGAGCGATGTCCACCACGCGGTTCACTAACTGCGGGCCGCGTGCAAAGTAGTACTTTTCGCTTGGACCGTGCGGCGTGAGGCCGGCCTTGAAGTGCTCCGGATAATCCCATTCCGAACCAGCCACCCAACAGGCGGACTCCACCGCCTTCGCCGTGACCGCGTGATCCGGATTGCGTTCGTATAGAGCCGCGGGATCGTACACCAGCACGGTATCCACTTTCAGCAGGCGAAATAGAAATACCAGGCGGGCCCGCATTTCCAGAAGCGGCCAGCCGTCCATATTGTGATTGGGGTAATTCAGGAAATAGGCATCGCTCAAGCCGAGGCGGCGGGCTACTTCCTTTGTGTCGTTCTCGTTCTTGAGGACAATATCGCCGATCGATGAACCCGTTCCCGCCATCGAATCATTCGACATGGTGATGAGGACCCCGGTGTAGCCTTCTTCGATGAGTTTGAGCACAGTGCCGCCGGCGAAGATGGGGATATCGTCGCAATGTGGCTGGATGGCCGCCAGCACTTTTCCGCGGTGCGGTTTGCCGGGCAGTTTCCGTTCGATGGTTACGGGAACGGTGTAGGATGTGCTGCCGGTGCCGCCGGCCTCAGCCTCTTTTTGGCCCTGGACCGGGCCAGCCGCTAGCAGGGAGCCGGCGGCTCCCATAAATTGCCGTCGTTCCATTCTTTACTCCCGGTTGAAGATATGAACCCGGAAAAAGGGTTGTGCTTTTTCCGTTTCGTCCATTGCGTAGGTCTCCTGCGTCCCGGCAGGATCGTATCCGCGCCATAGCCATGCGAGCGATTCGGGTAATTCGGAGCTGCCCTGCATCGGGCTGTGACCGCCCACGCCGAAGCTGAAGTGGAAATCATACTCCCTAAATTTCAGGGAGTTGGCTATCTCGATATTTTGCAGCGGCACGCTGCCATTCACATTTTCGGCATCGTCGCAGCCGTCCTGGATCCACACCCGCAGGTTCTTCTTCGGGTCCTTGCGAATCTTGAATGGGTAGATATTGCCGCCGTCGCGAACACCCGGCTGCCATTGTCCGCTGGTAAATGGGGTCACCCAGATCAGCACGCGGCTGATT
>JANXXV010000708.1 GCA_025350445.1 Bryobacteraceae bacterium
CAACTGGTTTCCGCCGCCGTTTTCAGTCTGGCGCACGGCTCGAACGATGCGCAGAAGACCATGGGGATTATCACCGGCGTATTGGTATCCTCCGGCTTCCTCCACACATTCGAGGTCCCTATCTGGGTGATCCTGGCGGCACACGCCGCGATCGCATTGGGAACCTTGAGCGGCGGCTGGCGAATCATTCGCACCATGGGCGGCCGCCTTACGCGGCTGAAACCCCGAGGCGGATTCTGCGCGGAGACCGCAGCTGCCATATCCATTCTGTTTTCCACCTATACCGGGACCCCGGTTTCCACCACGCACGTCATCGCCGGCGCCATCGTCGGCGTGGGATCCATTCAACGATTGAAAGCGGTCCGCTGGGGGCTCGCCAGCAACATCGTGGCCGCATGGATTCTGACGATCCCCGCTGCCGCCGCTGTTGGCGCGTTGTCCATGGTGGCGCTCCGCCTCATCACCGACAAGATCTAAGCCGGCTTCCGGCCGTTATATACTTCCACCATGAATCGTCGAGATTTTGGAAAGACAATCCTCACCACCGCCGCAGCGGCCGCGGCCGTAAGCGCGGCGACTCCTCCGTGGCCTTCCGAGAGAGGAGCGACAACAAAAAGACCGTGGCCTCCCGGAGTCAAGATTTCCGTCCAGATTTCCGGAGATCCGCCGGACGATGAACTGCAATTCGTCCAGCAGCTCGGCTGCACGTACGTGAACATTCCGGGTGACGCCAAGACGGCTTCCGCGGAGAATTACATCCGCTTGAAGAATCGCGCCGAGTCGTTCGGCCTACGGGTCTGGAACATCGGCAATGCCAGCGTGCACAACATGGAAGAGGTAACACTGAATCTTCCGGGCCGCGATAAGAAGGTGGAGGAATACAAGCAGTTCCTGCGCAATCTGGGCAAGGCCGGCATCCGTTACACCACCTACGCGCACATGGGAAACGGCATCTGGAGTTCGGACCCCGGAGTAACCCGCGGCGGAGCGAAGGCCCGTGCGTTCGACATCGCGACCGCGAAGGGATACTGGAACGGCAAGGTGTTCAACGCTCCGCTGTCGCATGGCCGCGTGTACAGCGAAAAGGAGATCTGGGACAACTACGAATACTTCATCAAACAGGTGGTTCCGGTGGCCGAGGAGAACGGCGTGTTCATCGGCATCCATCCGGACGATCCGCCAGTCCCGATGCTGGCTGGGGTGCCGCGCTGCATCTTCGGCAGCTTTGAAGGCTACAAGCGCGCCATGGAGATTGCCAACAGCCCGAACGTAGGCGTGTGCCTCTGCTGCGGCACGTGGATGGAGGGCGGCGAATCGATGGGCGCCAGCGTGGTGGATGCCATCAAGTACTTCGGCAAGGCCGGCAAGCTGTGGAAGATCCATTTCCGCAACGTCACGGCGCCCATTCCGGCGTTTACGGAAACGTTCGTGGACAACGGCTACACCGACATGTGGAAGGTGATGCGCGCGCTTCGCGAAGTGGAATTCGACGGGGTCGCCATCGGCGATCATTTTCCGGCAATGGTTGGCGGCGGGCATGTGGCCATCGCTTATACGGTGGGTTACATGAAGGCGCTGCTCAGCAGGGCCAACGCCGAATTCGCCTGAGTTAGCGGTAGATCGGATTCAGTACCCGATCGATGTATTCGCGGTTCACCTTCGCGCTCTCAAGCGGGGTGATCCGCGCGTTGTCCAGATCGATGGTGATCCAGCCCTTGTAATTCACGCTCTTCAGAATCCGGTGCAGCGCCGGGAAGTCGATTACGCCGCGGCCCAGTTCAATCACGTTGTCCAGGTAGTTATTGAGGCCGCGGTTGTAGGCGCGAATGTCCTTGTAGTGCATGTAGACGATACGCTGTTTGTACTTCTCGAAGATCGCCACCGGATCGCCGCCGCCCATCCAAACCTGCGCGGTATCGGGCGCGAGGTTGAAGTACCGCGGATCGGTCAGCTTCATCAGCAGGTCGATCTGCCGCGGGTTCTCAATGAGCCCGCCGACGTGGGGATGAACCGCGGTCTTGATGCGGTAGTCGTTCCAGGCAATCTTGCCGATGGCATTCCAGGTGGCCGCTGTGTTTGCGATGGCCTCGTGTTCATCCTCCACATCCGGAGGCGGCGGACCATAGATCAGCCGGTCGCTGCCGAATCGCTTCAAGTAGCCGAGAAACTTGTGGCAATCCTTTAACAGGCGTTCGCGTTCGGAAACCAGGTGGAACTGATCGCCCCAATAGATGGTGGCAACCCGGAGCTTGTGCTGGGCCAGGAGCGGTTCGAGTTCGTTCATATTCCCGTCGTTGACCGGCAGATTATTCGTGGTGAACGGTTCCACTCCGTTGAAGCCGGCGGCGGCCACATCGGGCACAATCTCAGACCAGTGCAAAGTACGCTTACCAGCCTTCACGCTCCACGTAACGGCGCCCAGTCCCCACTGAATGTTTGGCTGGTTGTTCGATTGGGCGGCCATCGCCAATGGAGCCGCCGCGGCTAAGATCACTTGTCGTCTGGTCATCGCTCCCTTTTATACACCACTTGCGTTAGCACCATGAAGTGCGATTGGATGGAACCCATGCAATCAACTCAAAATCACTGGATCAGATTCGCGGTGCTGGCACTCGGGTTAAGCGCTTGTCTGCCGGCCGCGCAGTACACCTTCTACGTCGGCACGTATACCAGAGGGGACAGCAAGGGCGTCTACTCGTATCACTTCGACACTGCCACGGGCGAGATCACGAAGATCGGACTCGCCGGTGAAGTGGTGAACCCTTCCTGGGTAACGCTGCACCCGAACGGAAAGTTCCTCTACGCGGTGAGCGAGCTTGGAAACGACGGGAAGTCGCAGGGCAAGGTGACCGCCTTCTCGATTGACGCGGCTACCGGCGGCCTTACGATGCTGAACAGCGTCTCATCCGGCGGCGGCGGCGCGTGCCACATCGTGGTGGATAAGACGGGCAAATCGCTGATGGTCGCCAACTACGGAACGGGGAGCGCCGCGGCGTTCGCCATCCAGCCCGATGGACGCTTGGTGGAGCCGCCGACAGTGGTACAACATAGCGGATCGAGCGTCGACAAGGCGCGGCAACGCGGGCCCCACGCGCATGCCGTGGTGCTTTCGGCCGACAACCGTTTCCTGTTCGTTCCGGATCTGGGTCTCGATCAGATCATGAGCTATCGCCTCGATCCCACGAAGCCATCGCTCACTGCGAACGATCCGCCCTTCGCGAAAGTGGCCGCGGGTTCCGGGCCGAGGCACTTCGCCTTCCATCCGAAGGGCAAGTTCGCCTACGGTCTAAACGAGATGAAATCCAGCGTCACCGCCTTCCGGTACGATGGCAAACGCGGCGCCCTGACGGAGATTCAGACCATTTCCACACTGCCGAAAGACTTCACGGGCGTAGACAACTCGGCCGAGATCGCAGTGGATGCCGCGGGCCGGTTCGTTTACGCCAGCAATCGCGGGCACGACAGCATCACCGTCTTCGCCATCGCCAAGGACGGCAAGCTGACGGTGGTGCAGAACATCCCGACCAAGGGCAAGGCGCCGCGCAGCTTCCGGATCGACCCCAGCGGCAAGTATCTGCTGGCGGCAAATCAGGACACCTCGAACATCGTCGTCTTCCGAATCGATTCAAAAACCGGGCAGCTTACCGACACGGGCAAGGCGATCGATGCGCCGTTTCCGGTGTGCATTCAGTTCCGGGTTTCCCGTTGACATCGGGGGCCAATTGTTATAGGTTGACCGGAGACAGGGGGTTTCATGCGTTACAGGATATTCGCGTTATTGGTACTTGCTTCCAGCCTTTGGGCTCAGACTACAGGTACCGCCACGCTGGTCGGCACCATCACGGACACGACCGGGGCGGTGATGGCCGGGGCACAGGTGAAGGTGCTGAATACGGCCACTGCGTTTGTAGCGGAGACGGTAACCAACGCAGAGGGCTCCTACTACGTACCGTATCTGGCCCCTGGCATGTACCGCATTTCGATTGAAGCTACCGGCTTCAAGATGCACGTGCGGGACGGCGTGTCGCTGCGCACCAACGAAACGCCCCGCATTGACGTGCAGCTTGAAGTAGGAAGCATCACCGACTCGGTGAAGGTGAACGCTTCGGCGCCGCTGCTTGAGACGGAGACTTCGGCTACCGGCCAGATCATGGAAGGGGAGACGGTGGTGAAGATCCCGGTGATGCAGAAGGGCATCAAGCGCATGACGCTCTATATGCCCGGCCTGAACGTGATCAACGGACTGCACGGGGTGGGTCAGCGGGAGCGCTCGCTTGGCATGACGCTCGACGGCGTCAGCGGCAAGGAACCCGTTCGCGGCGCGGTCAACGACGATCAGAAGATCATGACCGGCACGCTCGATATGATCCAGGAGTTCAAGATGTGGACCACCGGGTTGCCGGCGGAGTTTGGACACTCCAGCGGCGGTCTTCTGTCGGCAGTCTACAAGAGCGGCACGAACTCGTTCCACGGCTCGGCGGAAGACCGCTACCTGAACGGCGCGCTGGTACACCGGCAGTACTTCGACCAGTTGAAGCGCTGCGACGTCGGCCTGCCCTGCAATCCGTGGAGCTACCACGAAATGTCCGCCACCGCCGGGGGGCCGGTTTACATCCCGAAGATCTACAACGGCAAGGACAAGACCTTCTGGTTCTTCGGATTCCAGCGTCACCAGGAGCACGTTTCCGAAACGGCCATCACCAACGTGCCCACGCCCGAGATGTACAAGGGCGATTTTACTCTGGGCGGCAAGGGCTATCCGATTTACGATCCGGCGACCACGCGCCAGGACGCCACCGGCAAATGGGTCCGCGATCCGTTTCCCGGCAACCAGATTCCGGTGAATCGCTTCGACCCGGTGTCGGTGAAGCTACTGTCCAACAATCCCTGGCCGCAGGCTAACAAGCCGGGTGTCATCACGCCCACTGGCCCGCAGCAGGACTTGGTGCTTCCGACGCTAGGGCAGTATTTTTTCACCCGGTTCGACACCAAGGTGGACCACCAGTTCAACGTAAATCATCGCATCTTCGGACGCGTGTCGCGGATGCGTAACCGCGCGCCCGGCCGGTATTCGACCGACATTTCCTGGTCCATCTACGACCCGGTCTTGACGCAGCCGAACGATTTCACGAACGTCGTGATTTCCGACACTTACACCATCTCGCCGACTCTGATCAACGAATTCCGTCTGGGATACAACCGGCGCCACGAGACCAAAGATCCGGTCAGTTACGGCCAGGGATGGGCTGGTAAGCTGGGCATCCCCAACGTGAGCGACGCGACGTTCCCGAAGATCGTCACGGGCTTCAACGGAACTCCGGGCGGCCGGTTCCAGAACGTCTCGGAAGACAACACGCTGCAGGAGAACCTGACCAAGGTTACCGGCAAGCACACCATTAAGGCCGGTTATGAGCTGATCTTTACCCGGTACAACTCGCTGACGGAAGCTCTGCCGTCAGGCGTCTACAACATGGGAGGCACTGAGCAGCCTTTCACGCCCAATACCGGGAACACGTTCGCCAGTTTCCTGCTGGGCAACGTTGCCAGCGCGCAGTTTACGCGCAACAACGCCACGTGGCTGCCGCGCTGGACGACCCATTCGCTGTACGTGCAGGACGACTTCCGGCCGTTCAAGAACGTCACGCTGAACCTTGGCTTGCGCTGGTCTTACGAATCGCCGTTCTCGACCAAGTATGGACAGCAGTCGCAGTTCGATCCGAACGCGATTGATCCTGCCAGCGGATTGAAGGGCGCCATTGTGCATGGCGGCGGCCAACTGGCGAAGAAGGATCTGAACAACTTCCAACCGCGCGTCGGGGTTGCCTGGAGCTTCCGGCCGAATTTCGTATTCCGGTCGAGCTTTACCATCATCAACAGCGATCTGATGACGAACGACATCAATCAGAACTTTGAAGAATACGTTGCCACGGCTAACGTGCAAGCGCCGACGGGCGACCCGCGGACGGTGTTCAAGCTTTCGCAGGGGCCGCCCGCGATCAGCTTCCCGGCCGCCGCCGATGGCAGCGTTCCCTACATTGGGACTAACTACGCCAGCCGCAACGCTACCTGGTACGACCCGAACTTCCGCACGCCTTACGTGATGACATGGTCCGGCGGTGTCCAGTGGCAGTTCAAGCCGACATGGTTGACGGAACTTTCCTACCAGGGATCGGCCGGCGTGAAGCTGCAGAACGCGATGAACATCAACGTGCAGCCGATCGGCTGGTTCCCTTCCGACACAGCTACGCTGGATAAGATCCGCACCAATTTCCAAAGCTACAAGCCGTATCCGCAGTTCGGGAACGTGAACCTGGTGAGCAATATGGGACACAACACTTATCATGCGGCGACGGTGCGCTTTGAGAAGCGCTACTCTGACGGCATAACGTTCAACTCGTTCTACACGTGGTCGAAGACGCTCAACAATTTCGACGACGACGCCGCGGTGGGCGGAGCGATATCCTACTACAGCCGGAACCTGGAGAAGGGCCGCGCCAGCTACGACGTTCACCATCGCTGGGTTTCCACTTTGACGTACGAACTTCCGTTCGGCAAGGGCCGCAAGTTTATGGGCGGCGGCGGACTGAAGAATACGCTGCTGGGCGGCTGGGAGATCGTCTGGGTGCAGACGTTCCAGAGCGGACCTCCGTTTACTGTTAACTTCGCGGGCAGCTCGTCGAATTACCTTCCGGGCGTTGGCAACAGGCCCAATCAGATTCTGCCCGACGGGCAGGTGAAACTGGAACACGTGGACATTGGGCCGAACCGTTTTCCTTTCTCGGCTCAGACCCGGTATTTGAATATAAACGGGTTCGCTTATCCGGCGGCTTATACGATTGGTACGCTGGGCCGGAATACGCTGGAAGCGCCCGGCATTATCTGGCCGCAGACTTCCATTCAGAAGACCTGGATGGTTAAGGAGCGGATCCGATTGACGATGCGCGGCGACATCAACAACATTTACAAGTATCATAATTTCAATCCGCCTAACTCTACGTTTAACAAGAGCGACCCGTCCGGGTTTGGGACGTTTACCGGAACGCGGGGGAGCTTCTCCGACATCGGGACTGGCCGGTGGCACGCGATTTTGGTTGGCCGGGTGGAGTGGTAGGGGCGGCTGAACGGACAGCTAGAGCGGGCCTGGGGGTCCGCCGCAGACGCGGGCGTCTGCCCCACCGGCTCCTGTTGGGAGTTCACGGCTGTGATGCTTAATCCGGCAGTTCGACGGTAAGCGACTAAATCCTCATGGGTGGATCCATGGCTTACGGTAGGGTCTGGTTAGCATTTGGTTCGCTTCGTTGTCGTTGATTACTTGTTGTTTTGCCGCGTCCCATTTCAGTGTGCGGCCTAGCTTCATTGCGTTGTTCGCCAGAATGCAGGTGGCCGTTGAGATGTAGCCTTGCTCGATATCGGCTACTGGTTTGCTTCGGGCATCGATGGCCGCCAGCAGGTCCATCATGTGATGTCTGATGGCTGGCGCTACGTGCTTTTCGAGTTCTTTTTCGGTCTTGTCTTCCGGGTATTGCTCGAGCTCATACGTTACATCTTTGTGGATGGGTTGGCCGTTCTCGGGGATGAAATCGTAGCCCATCACGCTGAGTTTCAGGGTTCCTTTATCGCCGTAAATTGTCGCGCCCCAGGGATACTTCGGATCGTTGGGAGTGCCCCAGGAACGGTGTTGCCAGATCAGCTTGATATCGCCGTAATCGAAGGTCGCGGTTTGGGTATCGGTGATGTTTGCCTTGCTTGCCTTATCCACTAAAATGCCGCCTTGTGAGGAGACGCTGGCGGGCCAGCCTAGATCGAGCATCCAGCGGGACATGTCGAGCATATGGACGCACATGTCGCCTACTATGCCGTTGCCGTACTCCATGAACGCGCGCCAGGACCTGGGATGGACCAGGGAGTTGTAGGGGCGCATGGGCGCGGGGCCAGTCCACATTTCGTAATCGAGGTTGGAAGGCGGGGCGGTGTCCGGCGGATTTGCGGTGGCACGCATGTGGTAGTAGCAGTATGTTTCCACCAGCGAGATTTTGCCTAGTTTCCCTTGCTTGATGAAGCGGTCACGGGCTTCCACCAGATGAGGGGTGCTGCGGCGCTGCGTGCCGATTTGCACTACGCGGTTGTATTTGCGCGCCGCTGCTAACATGGCCTTGCCTTCGGTGACGTCTACGCTGATTGGCTTCTGACAATAGATGTCGGCTCCGGCCTGGGCGGCGGCGATCATTGTCAACGCGTGCCAGTGGTCCGGGGTGCCTATGAGAACTATGTCCAAATCCTTTTCCTTCAGCATCTCGCGATAGCCGGAGTAGGTGCGCGGTTTCTTTTTTGAGACCTGACGGGTTGAGACGAGATCGGCTGCTTCGGAGAGCATCCTGCTGTCTACATCGCAGAGAGACACCACGTTCACCGGGGCGACTTGAACCAGGCGGAGCAGATCGCTCTTGCCGTACCAGCCGCAGCCGATTAGACCTACGCGGCGGGGCTTTTGGTCGGCATAGGGAACTGCGTGGGCGGCGGCGGCGGTGGTGGCCAAGCCAGCGGCGGTGGTTAAAAATTGACGGCGATCCATGGGAGCCATTATATGGTTACTCAATCTCGAACGCGAGATAGCGGAAAACCGCAGCGCGTTCGATAGAGAGGACTACGGGGTCGCCCGTTTTGAAATTGGCTATGTTGGTGCGGAAGGATTCGAGAGAACCTACGGGGGTGTCGTTCATGGCGTGGATTACGTCGCCCGCTTGCAGATCGACATAGCGGCCTTGCCCGGCTGGTGATTTCGCGGCTATGATGATTCCGCCGGGCTGGCGGAGATCGGGTAGCAGCTTGGCGATTCTGGCGTCCACTTCGATGCAGAGAATGCCTAGCCGGGAGATTAGGTTGGTCTCCGGTTTTACGGAGTCCGCCAGGGCGTCGTCTTCATCTTCCTGTTCGGATACTTCGATCACAATCGCTTCGGGCAGTTCTCTTCCTTCACGCACTACTTTCAATGAAATCTCGTCGCCTTTTTGACGGCGGTAGAAGACCAGTTCGAAGTCCCGGGCGAATTCGATGGGTTTATTTTCGAGGGAAGAAATGATGTCGCGGGTCTTTAGGCCGGCCTTATCGGCGGGGCCGCCGGGCGCTACGTCGGCTACCAGGACGCCGTAGTCTTGCGGGAGTTTTAGACCGGTTGCGATCAACGGTGTGATGTCTTGCACGAACACGCCCACTTCGCCGCGATGGACGTGTCCCTTGCGCTTGAGTTGCTGGTAGACGTTTTGCACTACGTTGCTGGGGACGGCGAAGCCGATTCCCTGGCTGCCGCCGGACTGGGTGTAGATGAACGAATTGATGCCCATCAGCTGGCCGTCCACGTTGATCAATGCGCCGCCGCTGTTGCCCGGGTTGATGGAGGCGTCGGTTTGAATATAGGCTAGCGGGTTGTCCTCGCTGATCTGGCGGGCGGGCGAGCTTACTACACCCATGGAGACGGAATTTTGCAGGCCTAGCGGGCTACCGACGGCTAGGACGAGGTCGCCTTGGCGCAGGGCGTCGGAGTCGCCGAAGGGGAGAGTCGCGAGGTTGGCGCGGTCTACTTTGATTAGGGCGATGTCGGTGCCGCGGTCAATGCCTATGATCTTTGCTTCCAGAGGCGGGCCGGATTCTGAACGCCTGGCGGCGGCTACCAAAACACGGACGCTGATTGCGCCTTTTACCACGTGGGCATTGGTGATGATGTAGCCTTCGGGGTCTACTACCACGCCGGAGCCGGTGGTGCGCTGGCGGGTTAGGGCGGCGGCTTCCTGGCCTTCGCTTTCTTCGGCGGACGCGTAGCCGGTTACTACTATTTGGACGACCGCGGGGGAGACCTTTTGCGTTAGAGCGCGGATGGAGTGGCTGAAGTCTGAGAGTGAGTCTAGCTTTTGGGGCTGTGCGGCGGCGGTTTGGAGTAGTAGCAGGACGGCCAGGCTTGCGCGGGTGGGCATGATTTTCATTGTAAGCATGGGGCCCGTGGGGGTGGATGGATTTTGGGCTTGGTGATTTTTCGTGCGGCCGAGCGGGAGGCGGCGGTTACATAATGGAGTCGTCATTTTCTGGTTTTTCGGGTGGTTCGGCAGCGGGATTTGCGGTTGGGGCCGGACCTTCCGGCTCGAATTGGGTTTGTTTTGTGAATTCGATTGGTTGTTCCGCAGGTTCCTCCGTTTCTTCCACTTCCGGTTCGGTTTGGCGGGCGGCCTGGAGGGA
>JANXXV010000726.1 GCA_025350445.1 Bryobacteraceae bacterium
CTTCCACAACGACTCCGTTGCCATCCGCTCGCCGCTGTTCAGCAAGTGCAAATACGAATCCCGGACGTGAACGAAGCATCCCGAAAAACCACACGACTCCGCCGTAAGAAAGTTTTCCAGAAACCCCACCGGCTCGTCCATGCCAACCGTGGTCTTTACGTATCCGCCAGCACCACGCACCTGTTGCAGCATGTCCGTATCCACTGCGCCCGGAGCCAGGCAGACCGCCGCGAAATCACCCTTGTCCTTGAGGTCCTCGTGCAGATTCTCGATCACCCGAACCATCGCCGTTTTGGCCGCCGAGTAGGCTGGGAACATCGGATTCGCATAGGCCGAACCGCCGCCCGCGAACCCCGCGATTCGACCGAAGCGCGCTTCGGTCATACGCGGCAACAAAGCTTTCAAAACCGCCAGATTCCCCAGCACTCCAATGCGATATGCCAAGTCCCACGTAGCCAGATCGGTCTGTATCAGCGGGCCGGCCGCTCCCAGAATTGCAGCCCCAAGCACCACACCAATCCGCTGTCCCGAATGCTGACGGATCCACGCGCTAACCATTGCCTCGGCGCCGGCATAATCGCCCAGGTCCATGCAAAGCGATTCCGCTGCTCCACCAGCGGCGCCGATCAATCCCGCCGTTTCCGCGGCGTTCGCACTCTGTGAAATGCAAAGGATGTGCGCTCCGGTCCGCGCCAGATGCAGCGCCGCCGCCTTGCCGATTCCCCGGCCGGCTCCGGTAATCACGATGGTGTCTGGGTTACTCACGAAACAACAATTGTCCCAGAGTCTTTTTCGAAGCCAGATCGGGCCGCAGCACTCGCAAGCCCGGGTACGGTTTCATCGCATTCCCCGGCCGCTCATAAAGCCGCAACGCACCGGCACGGAACACCGGCGCCCGATCCTGAAAGTAACTTCCAGCCGCAGAGCTAACCGGAAGAACAACCCAGCTCACGCCGTAGTCGTTCAACGTCTGTTCCACTTTCCGCCGCGGCAGTGAACCCTTGTAGAACGCCTCCGCGAACGCCGCCTGTTCAGCGTAGGTGAAGCTCAAATGTTCATGACTGCCGAAGCTGTGCATCGGCACCGTGGCGAACCAGGGCGCCTGTTCCGTAGGGCTCAGCACAAGATCGTCCGGCGATACATGCCCACGCAGAAACCCGATCATTTGCGATTCGTCCGCTGACACTACCGTGCTGAACAGCAGGTCTGGATTAGCCGAGCGCCCGTCCCGGAAGATCTGCCGGTAGTACGCCGAATACCCCAACAGGCAAAGAAAGCACCAGGCGCCGGCAGCACCCAACACCACTCGCGGCCACGTGTTCCAAAGCCGCTCCAAAGGAGCGCTTTGAAAAAGAATGCGCACCAGCAACACCGGGATCACATACGAGAAGCCATTGAACAGGTGCAGGGCAAACGGGATGAACGGCAAAAAGACGATAGTGATGTTGCACAGCGGCCAGATCAGCAACGCGATGTCCGCCGCGGCATGGACGCGAAAACGCATCAACAGAAAGTACACCACCAGGATGGACGTCATCCCGTACAGCGCCACAACCCACACCAGTGACGACGGAGACCAGGAGAACAGCGCCGGCATTTCGCGAATCATGAGGCTGCGCGATGATTGATAGGCATACGGTGCGATGCCCGCGCCGGCGGCGATTGCGACGGCCGCGCATTCGGGCAGCGCCTCCGTCCACCTTCCGCTTCTCCAGGCCATAAACACCAACGTGATCATGCTCGCCGGAGCGATTAGAAAAACCTCAAACGGATGGAAGAACGCCGAGACAAACGTGATCCCGGCCAGCATCCACGTATACCGCTTGTTCCCCGTTCCAATGCGCCGCCCCAGAAACGCAAGCGCCAGCAGTGTAGTCGCCGTCGCCAGCGTCAGCGTCGGGCTGTTCGAACTGCCGCCGCGCGAAAGACCGTCAGCTGTTTCGTAGCCGAACTGAATCAATCCAAGCCAAAAGATTTCCGGCCGGATTGGAAGGATGGGCGCGATGCCGAGGCCCACCAGGAGTATGGGCGCGGTACAGAACAATGCGATGAAGAAGGCGATCTTCTGCGCGCGGCTGGTGAGGAATGTATCCAGCATGTAGAGCAGCGCCCAGGCGGCGAAAATGTACAGCAATAGATGGCAGACGTGATACCCGGTAAGAACTTTGAGCCCGAGCGCTTTAGCCGGCCGCGCAATCAATACCCACAGCGGAGAGAAAAACGCATCGTCCGTCTTCCAGGGCATCATGTATGCGGGATAGAGAAACCGGTCCGCCGCCGACTGCAAATAAGTAACGTACTGCGCCGTATCCGGATTGCGCAGCACCATGGCAGGCGAGTATCCGGGTGGCGGATACAGCCGGCCGCTCCAGATGGCCAGGTTGTTCAGAAGAAAAAAGAACAGGCCCAGCAACACCGCCAGAAGTGGTCGCATAGCCTGTTGCGTCAAAGCGCGAACGGATTGAACCTGGTGTGTACGTCCATCGCATCCACGCCTTCCCGGCGTTTCAGGAAGTTCACCACCATATACGTAAGCGGCGTCATCGCCACCTCATACAGCACCTTTGCGGTATAGCCGGAAACAATGGCGCGGAAGATGTCGGTGTTCGACATGATTCCGCCGAAGGCAAGCACCATCACCAGAATAGTATCCACGCCCTGGCCCACCACCGTGGAGCCAACCGTGCGCGTCCATAGATGCTTGCCGTTGGTCCAAAGCTTCATGCGCGCCATGACGAACGAATTGGCAAACTCCCCGAACCAGTAGGCGATCAGGCTGGAAACGATAATGCGCGGTACGAACCCCAGCACGGTGGCATACTCTTTCTGCAGGTGCCAGTCGGGCGAAGGCGGCAGAGCCACCACAATCATGCTGATAGCCGCCAGCAGCGCCGAACCAAAGAAGCCATTCCAGATGGCGCGGCGCGACGCCGCATACCCATACACTTCAGTAAAGATATCTCCGAAAATATAGGTGATAGGGAATAGCAGTTGCGCGCCGCTGAACCGCAGCCACCCGATGGCGATAAACTTCGGCGCAACGATATTCGACACCATCAGTACCGCGACGAATGCCGAAACCAGCATGTCGTAATACTTATACTTAACTAGCTCACGGTCCGGCGCGGGCGCCATTTTTGTGGAGGACATGTCTGGTGAGAAAATACTAGCACAGTGTTTGCTTAACCCCTCTCTATGATTCGATTCCCGATCGCCGCGCTCTTTTTTGTGTCCACCCTCTTCGCACAAGCACCGCCACCCGCTCCGGCCGCCACAGCGGCGCCTAAGAAGGACGAGGAAAAGCCGGTGGTCACCAAGCATTCCATCCAACTTGCCGGCAAGCTGTTGAACTACACCGTGACCGTTGGCACAATGCCGATTAAGACCGACACCGGCGAGACGGAAGCGAACATGTTCTACATGGCCTATACCGTGGAACGGCTGCCAGGTGCGCCCCTGCGCCCGCTCACGTTCTCGTTCAACGGCGGACCCGGCTCCGCTTCGGTTTGGCTGCACATGGGTGCGCTTGGACCGCGGCGGGTGAAATTGAACGACGATGGTTCGCTGCCGGCGCCTCCCTATCAACTGGTCGACAATGAGGCGACGTGGCTGGATCTTACCGATATTGTCTTCATCGATCCAGTGAACACCGGCTACAGCCGCGCGGCAAAGCCGGAACTTACCAAGAAATTTCTAGGTCTGGAAGGGGACGTTGCTTCTATCGGGGAGTTCATCCGTCTGTATCTGACACGTAATGAACGCTGGACCTCGCCGCTGTTTCTGGCCGGCGAAAGTTACGGGACGACGCGCGCTGCCGGGCTTTCCGGCTATCTGATCGACCGCGGAATTGCATTCAATGGAATAGTGCTCCTCTCCACTGTCCTGAATTTCCAGACGCTTCTGTTCACCAAGGGCAACGATCTGCCGTTCGAGTTGATCCTTCCTACCTACACTGCCACGGCCTGGTACCACAAGAAGCTATCCCCGGACCTGCAGAAGGATCTGCACAAGGCGCTGGCGGAGTCCGAGGCGTGGGCGCTGGGTGGTTATGCGGAGATTCTGGCGAAGGGCGACCGCTTAACGGCCTCCGAGCGCGATATGGCAATCACGAAACTCTCGCGGCTGACCGGACTCTCGCGGCAGTATGTGGGGCTGAGCAATCTGCGGGTCGAAATCCAACATTTCATCAAAGAATTGTTGCGGGATAAAGCGGAGACGGTGGGCCGCCTGGATAGCCGGTTGAAGGGGACCGACGCACTGGGGACGGCCGAGCGGTCTGAGTTCGATCCGGCGATGTCCACCATCCGTCCGCCTTACACGTCTACCTTCGCGCAGTATTTACGGTCCGACCTTGGCTACCAGTCCGATCAACCGTATTTCATTTTGGGCGAGGGAGTAAAGGGATGGGAATGGGGTGCGGAGAATTCATTCGCCGATACCAGCGATCCGCTGCGCAGCGCTTTTTCAAAGAACCCTTACATGAAGCTGTTTGTCGGGTACGGCTACTTCGATCTGGCAACCCCGTATCTGGCCGCGCAGTACACCTTGAGCCACGCGGGCTTCCCCGCCGGCGCGAGGCAGAACATCACCGAGAAGTATTATGACGCCGGCCACATGTTCTACATCGAAGTACAATCGCTGCGTCAGTTGAAGAAGGATATTACGGAGTTTCTGAAGAACGCACGCCCCACTCCGTAACCGAGGAACAGTGCGAATACATGAGCCCAGGGTATGGCGGCGCGCCTCCACATGGCGAGCAGGATTACGGGAATCAACGGACTCAGAGCGTGGTATTCGATCGCTCTTTGCCAGTGTCCTCCCGCCATTTGGAACATCGCGCGGGTAAGTCCGCAAAGCGGGCATGGGCGTCCGGTGAGCCAATGGAAGCCGCATAGCGACGGACTGTTCCCGGGGGTGTAGGTCCATAGAATCGCGAACACCACAATAGCGGCTCCGATCCGGACCGGCCAGTTAGGGCATGTCATGGAATAACCACTTGCATACGCGGGTGGCTCAGTCACGCAGCCCGAGGCGCGACCGTGAGGAAGCGGCGGCCACTTAGACAGTGCTTGGTTCAAAGCCCACAAGCTCCCGGTAAGCTATTGTGATCGCCATCATGCTGATGGGAATTGTTACCAGCAGCCCAACTATGCAGCAAAGGATTCCAACGAAGTTTAATAGACCCAGGCCGAGCAGGAAAAGCGTGAAGCCGACGTAATCGTTCTTCACCACGGCGTGGCTGGCCTCCATTGCGGGCCAGAACTCCAACCGCTTATCCGCAACAAACAGGTAAGTGAACATGTACACCGCCGAAACCACCAAGCCTGGGATGATGCAGAGCAGGAAACCTAGGGTAGCAAAAAGCGCGATGATCAGGGCTGCGACGAACGCGGCTACGAAGTAGTTGAAGCCTTGAAAAAGGTCTCCAATTTCCATCCGGCCCCGGACCAGCTTTTTCATGCACGCCAGGTGAAACCCAACCTGCATGGGACCTTGTGTAAGCACAGACCCGGCCGAACCAACGATGAGGTACAGCAAAGTCAAGCCCATGAAGAGGCCAATATCCGTCTTCACCACTTCCCATCCCTGACTGATCCATTGCCCGCCCTTTGCCTTAATTACGACGGGCGGACGGAACGGGATCGCCGGGATTACAACTTGTTCGGCGGGTAAAGGCGGCGGAGTACTGCCGGCGACTACCGGTTGTTGATGGCCGCACGCCGGGCAGAATACGACATGGGGATCGAGCGTCTCACCGCATTGCTGGCAGAACATTTACACCTCGTTGAAATAGCGAGGATACTACAGTTTGGCCGGAGGGTATAATTCTATTGTGAAAACCGGCGGGCTGATCTTAATCGCAATGCTTGGCATGCTATGCGCATGCAACAAGGCTCCACAGACGAAAGAAGCCGTGAAGCAGGGCGTGGTGGAGCATTTAGGCAAGGGCGCCGGCCTCGACCTCGCCTCGATGGAAGTTGAGGTAACGGCGGTTTCCTTTGCTGGCGATCAGGCGAAAGCTACCGTTAATTTCCGTCCGAAGTCGAGCCCGGAACAAGGCATGCAGATGAACTACACCCTGGAGAGGAAGGGCAAAAAGTGGGTGGTGTTGAAGAAGGCCGGCGGCACTTCCAGCCCGCACGGCGAGGCTACGGTTGCGCCCGCTCCCGCTCCTACCGGTGATCTGCCGCCCGGTCATCCGCCTGTCAGCCCTTCCGCGACCCCGGCTGAGCCTCCGAAATGAAGCGTGTCGCCGTTCTGGGCGGAGGCCCTGCCGGTGCCTTTGCGGCGGAGAAGTTGGCCACGGCAGGGCTGGACGTGGTCCTGCTGGACGAAAAGCTTGCCTGGGAGAAACCATGTGGAGGCGGCCTCACCTACAAAGCCTACAGCCAGTATCCGTTCTTGATCGACAACGACACGCCGAAACGCATCGTCACAAGAACCTATCTCTCCACACCCCGGACGGGTGCGGCAGAATTGACGCTCACCAAACCACTGCTAATATACTCGCGGCTTGAGCTGAATCAGATGCTGCTATGGCGCGCCGAACAGGCCGGCGCGCAACTGGAAAAAACCCGCGTCCTGGAAATCGATCGCAGCGGTCGCGGCTGGTCGGTAAAAACCAGGGCGGGGAAGATGGATGTCGATTATTGCGTGGTAGCCACCGGAGCGCGGAACACTCTTCGCGAGGTGGGGACGAAATGGTCGAGCGGCGATACGATGGTGGCGCTGGGATACTACGTCCCGAGCGAACAGGCGCACATCGACCTGGAATTTTTCGCTGGATTCGAAGGGTACATCTGGATTTTTCCACGCAATGGGCACCTGTCCGTGGGCATATGCGGGAAGGGCGAATCGGCACAAACGTTGCGGGCACGTCTGGAAAAGTATATGGCGGCGAAGAATCTTTCACTTGCCGGGGCGACTTTCTATGGCCACGTGTTGCCGTCCCTACAGAAGCCGGCATGGAAAACCAATCGCGTTACCGGGACGGGATGGATTGCCGTGGGCGATGCGGCCGGTCTGGTTGATCCCATCACCGGCGAAGGCCTCTACTATGCGATCCGTTCAGCCGATCTTGCTACCGATCTAATTCTCGCCGGACAGACGGAAGCATACCGCGCACGGCTGCATAGTGATTTCACCGGCGACTTGGAATTGGCCTCGCGACTGGCCAAGCGGCTGTTCCTCGATCGCTTTCTTTGCGGCAGTGTTCCGGAGCGCATGATTCAGTTTATGCGCCGTAGCCCCGCGTTTTGTGAGATTCTGCAAGACCTGTTTGCCGGCACGCAGAACTATCTCGATTTGAAGGCCCGGCTGAAGCGCAGCCTGCGGAGTACCTTTCAGGAAGTAGCAATTCACCTTTTTTCATGACCAATACAAAATCTGAAGAATTGTTTGCCCGCGCGCAAAAAATTATCCCCGGCGGTGTTAACTCTCCCGTACGCGCATTTCGCGGCGTCGGCGGGACCCCTCGTTTTATTGCTCGCGGAGAAGGCTCGCGGCTGTACGACGTGGACGGCAATTCCTATATCGACTACATCTGTTCCTGGGGGCCGTTGATTCTGGGCCATCGTCCAAAGCCGGTGATCGACGCGCTGCGGGAGGTGCTGGAAATCGGCACGAGCTTCGGCGCGCCCACTGAACGCGAACTGGATTTGGGCGAGGCGATTCGTGACGCGATGCCGTCAATGGAACTGCTGCGGCTGGTGAACTCAGGCACCGAAGCCACCATGAGCGCGATTCGCGTAGCTCGTGGATTCACCGGCCGCGACCTGACTGTGAAGTTCGAGGGCTGCTATCACGGCCACGTGGATTCGCTTCTCGTCAAGGCAGGTTCCGGCATGGCGACGCTCGGTATCGCGGACAGCGCGGGCGTGCCCAAGAGTTTTGCGGCCACCACGATTGCGCTGCCATTCAACGATCTTGCCGCGGTGGAAGAAGCTTTCCGCATCCAAGGAGACCAAATTGCTTCCGTGATTGTGGAGCCGGTGGTGGGCAACATGGGCTGCGTTCCGCCGGCGCCGGGCTTTCTCGAAGGGCTGCGCGCCATCACGGAGAAGTACGGAGCGGTGCTGATTTTCGATGAAGTGATGACCGGATTCCGGCTTTCGTTCGGAGGCGCCCAGCAGTTATACGGGATCAAACCCGATATGACCACCATCGGCAAAATTGTCGGCGGCGGCCTGCCGATTGCCGCTTACGGCGGGCGCGCCGACATCATGAACAAAGTGGCGCCGGTAGGTCCGATTTATCAGGCGGGCACGCTCTCAGGCAATCCACTGGCGGTTTCGGCAGGCCTTGCAATGCTGCGATATCTGAAAGCGAATCCGCAAGTGTATACGGATCTGGAGACGCGGGCCGCGCGGCTTACGGCGAACATTCCGTCATCAATGACGGTGAACCGCGTGGGCTCGATGTTCACGCTGTTCTTTACCGGCCGGCCAGTGACCGATTACGGGACGGCGAAACATTCGGACACGGAAATGTACAAGAAGTATTTCCACTGGATGCTGAGCCACGGTGTGTATCTGGCGCCATCGCAATTCGAGGCCGCGTTCCTGTCGGCCGCGCATTCGGACGACGATATCCAGACGACGATTGACGCCGCGCAGGCTTTCTCTCAGCGCATGAACTGACGGGCCGAATACATCACTACGGCCACGAAGAACAGCATACTGAGGGCGATGACGACGGCCTGTTTCCGCGCGGGAACCGTGACGGCGATGATGCTGGCCGGTTCGCGCATGCTGATCTTTACAGACACTTCAGCGGGCTTGCGTCCTTCAATGCGGTTGTCTATCAGCAACACGTAGTCGCCCTTCTGTTCAGCCTCGCAACGGAGCTTACCCTCCGTTTGATAGCCGCTGCGGCACAGCGGGTGGTAG
>JANXXV010000758.1 GCA_025350445.1 Bryobacteraceae bacterium
AATTGATTCAACAGCCAAGGCAGATAGTCCCAATTTGCATTCGCCACGCGATCCGGAAGATTGCTCCAGCCATGCAGGGAACCGTACTGCTGGTCGTAGCCGCTCAGCGTGTATCCGCTCCAGCCCCACTCCTCCGGTCCCACGATCAGCGCCGCCGCATCCCGGCCCTTTACGGCGGCCGCATACGCCAGCATCTTGTCTCGAACCTCAGCCATCTTCGCGCCCACGGGATGAACGTCGCGGTGAGTGGAATGCCATAAGGAATGTTCGTTGTCCATGATGTAATACTTCAAGCCCCCAGTAGTGGAGAGGCCCCAGCGCGACACCAGATGTTGCGCCCACCCGTCTTGTAACCCCGCCGAGTTCGGCACATTCGCATCGTTCGGGTCGTTGCCCGATACATCTTGATTCGTGCTCTTCAGCACGCCGTTCCCGGCGTCCGCGAACCATTGCCAGTCATTGCCCGTTTGCGTTCCGTACTTGCTTTGCGAAAAGCTTGCCAGCTTCGTGCGGTTCGCGCCCACCTTGGCCACCCAATCAATCATCGGAATCGTGATCATCGGCTCGGCGCCACCGGCACGGGTGCTCGAGATGAACGTATCCCCCCGCTCGCCGGCCACCATGCTGGAATCGCCAATGCTCTCGAAATACCAATCCTGTCCGCGGTTGTCTGCGTTCTGCTGCCAGTTATAGCGGGTGGTATTGTTGCCGCCATAGCGGTTCAGCGGTGCGTTCAGATCGGCCAGCGCGGCCGTGGTCCCATACGCAATCCCGTAAATTTTCGGGTTGATCGGCTTCCGGTCCAGGGCCGCATCCACATTCACGGTCACCGCCGGATTCTGCGCATAGGCGCTCGAAATGATAAGAAGTAAGGAAATAGTACTAAGGCGCACGAGGTACTCCTCTGCGCTTATCCTACACCGGCATCGCGTGCTTGTACACAGGGATTCGCCCCAGAAGCGCTACCTGAAATTGTTTAGACTGAAGGCTGGTATCATGCCTTGGGCGGTGGAATGCTCCAAGCTTGGCTTTGATCGGGCTTAAGGGTTCGATTGGGTCTCTCCGGGGTTACCCCAGGGAAACGTGAAGAACTGGCATTTCGTCGCGTGAGCGAGCACTGCGCCGTGCGCAGAATAGCTCACGCAAGGTTAGACTCGTTGGAGCATTGCGCCGCCGGAATTATGCCGCACCCCTCTTTGTTGACTGCGCTTGCCAGGGCCTTTCTCGCCGGCGAACCTGCGGTTGAACAGATTGTCGCCCGCGCCAGCCAGGCGTTGGGCAGATCCTGGCCTTGGCTTTCGAGCGTCGCCCTGAGCTTTGTAGAGACTCACGCCGGCCAAGCGCCCCCAAGGCTTCGGGACGTGGTTCAGTTTCTTCGGGACGACACCGTATTTCGCCGACCTTGGTCGAGGCACTTCCACGAATTGGCGATAGAGCGCTGGCTTACCGAACCGCAACAGATGCAGCCTGTTCCCGCCGCTGAGAAGTGGGATCTTCCGGCCATCGAGACCACCCCTGCGTTGGCCGATTGGCTTCAGGTCACTCCCCCGGAACTCGATTGGTTCGCCGATCTGAAGGGGCCAGGGTTCAGCAGGAAAGCCGGACCGAAGGTGCGGCACTATCACTACCGGGTCCTGGCGAAACAACCCGGCCGCGTTCGATTGATCGAAGCGCCCAAACCGCGGTTGAAAGAACTGCAACGGCGGATTCTGACCGGAATCCTGGAGAAGATTCCAGTTCCTTCGGCCGTGCACGGATTCGTGAAAGGCAGGTCCATCCGGACCTTTGTCGCTCCCCACACCGGCCAGCGGGTTGTGTTGCGGATGGACCTGCAAGACTTCTTTCCGTCCATCTCCGGCGTAAGGATTCAGGCCCTCTTTCGCACCATGGGTTATCCCGAACCGGTCGCCGATCTGCTGGGCGGAATTTGCACGAACGCCGCTCCAGGCGATGTGTGGAGCGCGCAGACGCCACGGGAAGCCCGCGACTTATACTCCCGGCCGCATCTGCCCCAAGGTGCGCCAACCTCACCCTCTGTCGCCAATCTTTGCGCTTACCGCGTGGATTGCCGCCTTGGAGGCTTAGCGGATTCGGCGGGCGCGCGATACACTCGCTATGCCGACGACCTGGCATTTTCCGGCGGCGATGAATTCAACCGCTGCGTGGAGCGGTTCTCGACCCATGCCGCTGCCATACTGCTGGACGAAGGCTTCACGGTAAACCACCGCAAGACGCGTATTATGCACCAAGGCGTGCGACAACATCTGGCGGGCCTCACCGTCAACCGGGGCGTGAACGTGATAAGGCCGGACTTTGACCGTCTCAAGGCAATTCTCACCAACTGCGCTCGCTTGGGCCAGGCAAGTCAGAACCACGATGTCCATCCGGCTTTTCGGTCGCACCTACAGGGCCGGGTGGCGTTTGTCGAATCCATCAATCGGGGCAAGGGAAAGCGTTTGCGCGCAATTTTCGAACGGATTCAGTGGCCGTAAACTGCGCGATCAAACCCAATCGCCTGAAACTGAAAGCCGTGCAAACCCGCCCTCTGGTAGTACACGATTGTATTGTGCGGCGAGTCCAGCAGGCATTCATATTCATGGGGAATGGCCAGCTTCAGCAGCAGCGCATGCAGAGCTTCGGCGTCCGGCATCGAAACATCCTTTGTCCCGCCGATGAAACGGATTCGCAGTTGTCCCAGGCGTGCCGAATTCTTCGTCGCCAGCTCAAACACATCGTCTTCCGGCGAGAAATACTGGCTGATCTTCGATATCCACACTTGCTGCTCCGGACTGATACCGGGAAAATAGCCGTCGAGCGGGAGTCGCTTGTAGGAACCGGCGTAAGCGACGACGGAGCCGAACATTTCCGGGTACTTCAGTGCCAGTTTCAGCGCCCCGTTGGCACCCATCGACATGCCTTCCAAGGCGCGGCCCAGCGGTGCGGCGATTGTGCGGTAGTTGGCGTCAATAAACGGAATTAATTCGCGGATGATCATCGTTTCCGGCAACACGTTCTGCTGCTGCCAGTCACGGTATTCCGTCTTTTTCCCGCCATTCGGGAACACCATGATCGCGGGCGGAATCTGGCCGGATGCGATCGCTTTCTCTAGTTCCGCGGCGATAGACACGCCGGAAGATTCGTCTCCGCCCGCGCCGTGCAGCCAGTAGATTACCGGGTAGCGCGCTGTCCCGCTTTCATAGCCCGGCGGGAGATAAATATTCCAGCCGGCTTCACGCTTCATGGATTGGCTGTGAAGCACATGATGGCTGCATCCCCTGGGCATAGCGGCCGCGGGAGGATTGTCCCATCGAACTTCGAATTCGAGCGCCGGACGCTGAGCAAAGAGCGAGCCCGCGGCAAGCAATACAAATATCGGCCGGGTCATGAGTAAAGGAATTTCAGCGGCTTTGCGCCGTCGTCCGCCAGTTTCGTGGGCCTGCCGATCGGATTGACATACTCCTTCCGGTAGTCGATGCCGAGCTTGTCCAGAATGGTCGCCATGAAGTCTGGAATCTCCACCGGGTCCTTGGTAACGTAAGCTCCGTTCTCATCCGTTTCGCCCACTACCTGCCCGCCCGGCACGCCCGCGCCGGCCATGCACAACGAGAATGCATTCGCCCAATGATCGCGACCTCCATTGCCGTTAATCTCCGGAGTGCGGCCGAATTCGCCGGTGACGATGACGAGAGTCTTCTGCAACATGCCGCGGGATTCCAGGTCTTCCAACAGCGTTGAAAACGCGTTGTCCAGTTCCGGAAGAAACGTGTCGCTCAACAGCGGGAAGATGCCCGCGTGATGGTCCCAGGTATTGAAGCCACGGGAGACCGTTACATACCGTACGCCGGATTCCACCAGTCTGCGCGCGAGCAGCGCACCCTGCCCCAGCGAAGTGCGGCCGTAGGCATCGCGCAGCTTTTCCGATTCTTCGCCTATCAGGAAGGCCTTCTTCGCGCGCTCCGATTGCATCAGGCCGAATGCGGTCTGGTAGTACGAATTCATGTTCTCAATCAGTTTCTGCGAATCGTAGCGCCGGAACTTTTCATCGGCGATCTTCAGCAAGGAACGGCGATGATCCATGCGCGCCCAGTCCACGCCAAGCGGCAGTTCCAAGTCGCGCACCTGGTATTTTTCCGTGTTCGGATTGCCCGCATCGAAGGGATTGAACTTCGGTTCCAGATAGCCCGCGCCTTCCCAATACCCAGTGGAACCGGGGACGGAGACGAACGGCGGCAGTTCATTGCGCGCGCCCAATTCCTTTCCAACGACCGAGCCCAGGCATGGATGCGTGATGCTGGAAAGCGGCAGATGGCCGCT
>JANXXV010000780.1 GCA_025350445.1 Bryobacteraceae bacterium
CGGCCATCGCCGCGGCTTCCACACTATGTGTCGCCATCAAAATGGCGGTGCGCTGCTCGCCGGCAATCCGCCGCAGCAAGTCCAGGATCATATCGCCTGTAGCCGTGTCCAGATTACCCGTAGGTTCATCGGCAAGCAGCAGCGCAGGCGAATTTACCAGCGCCCGCGCGATGGCCACGCGCTGCATCTGCCCGCCCGAAAGCTGATAAGGCATGCGAGCCGCGTAGGGTTCCATTTCAACCCAACGCAAACGTTCCAATGCACTCTCGCGCACTCCGGACTTGCCCGCTAGCATCAATGGCAGTTCCACATTCTCAACCACCGACAGCGTATGCAACAACTGGAACGATTGAAAAATAAAGCCCACTTTGTTACAGCGAATCCGCGTAAGCTCAGCGTCACTCAACGAAGAAGTAACCACGCCATCCAGCGTCAAGGTCCCCGACGAAGGAAAATCCATCGCTCCCGCTAAATTCAGCAGCGTAGACTTCCCGCACCCGCTGCGCCCCACCAGCGCCACAAACGTACTCCGTCCGACTTCAAGAGAAACATCACGCAGCGCGGGCACCGGAGCCCCGTCAGTAATGTAATTCTTGCTGACGTGCTCCAGGGAAAGAATACTCATCACTCCATTAGATGCCAACCAGGTAATTGCCGGCGGACTTTCAATTCGCGAAACCCGGCAGGCAGATCCGCGTGCCTCGGCGTGGATCGACGGCTAAAAATGGGATCTCCGGCATAACACTGCGGATCACGGACGTTCTGAATACCCAGTCCAAAAAACTGAAAACTTGATTTCCCCTATATTCAGCCGCTTAACAAAAATTCCCGTGCTCCGCCTCACGCGCAAACTATCTTGAACGCAGAAAGACAGTCCTAAAAAGACTACAAACGATGACATTCACATCCCACGCCAAGTGCGCCGGACCGCTGACTGGAGCCGGGAAAGCTCGCCACCCTAATTGGCTCTGTTTCGCAATCCGCCAGCGCGGCGGTCCAAACGAACGAAAGGTTTCCGAAGTGTGGCTCCACCAGCAATGTCTCAACGTCCGCCGATCCGCTCCAAGGCGTTTGTGCTCGCCAGATCCAAATCCGTCCCCAGAAAGTCCTTCAGCAAAGCTTCCACCTGATCGCGAAACACCGGCTCGGAACCCACCAGCGCCAGGAAATCCGCACCAGCCAACCGGATCATGAAATCGATTTCCCGGTTCCCCATCATAGTTGCCACGGCATCCGCTAGATCGCCAACCGCGCGCCGTTCCAGAACAAACCCTGGCAGCACGTCCGCCGCTGAATATCGCAAGAACTTAGCCAGCCGGTCACGATTTGACGCGTTCCCGGCAATCTCCACCAGATCCGCCCGCCGCAGGAAGCGATGAAATGTACCAACGAACCCACCGATTGATCCAAAGAAACGGCTTAGCGCCCCCGCTTGAATCACCAACGGACCCATTCCCGAATGGTCCAATCGCCCATACCACCTATATAAGGAGGTCCACGCAGACAGCACCACCTCTGTGGACTCTATCCCAAAGACCACGCCCGCCAGAAATCGATGCAAACCTTCGTCGGCATATTCCGCCAACTGCATTTCAGCGAACTTGCAAAATTCAACACGGGTGCGATCATCGGCGCCAGCCCAATTTTGCGAAACGAACCCCGCCGGCATCCGCCCCTCTTTTGCGATCCCGTCCATTCCCCACTGGCTTGTGGAGAACAGGCCATTCTCCAGGAAGAATACGCCCAACTGCTCCAATCGGTCCGCTGGCAAATCGGCGCGTTGCAGAATCGCCTGATACACGGTCCGCTCGCCGCGCGCGGTCCGCGCCAACCGTACTCCGTCGTCCGGCGGGCACCCGTAACAAAGCACGAAGCAGGCAAACTTCCTCACATTGGAATCCGCGGTACTCTCCGCAATTTCAAACAACACATCACGCAGCGCAGGAATCGGTTTCCGCCGTATCTCAATCTCGCGCAGCAATCGCAATTGATCGTCCGCCGAAGCCCCGCGAAGCACCTCGCGCACCGGTCCCAACGCGCCAAGCTTCGCGAGCTTCGATCCCGCCGCGAACCGTTGCAGCGGATCGCCACTCAGCGTAGCGGCGGTAAGCCGGTCCACATCGCCCGCAATCAGTGCCGCGCTAAACGCCACATCCGGATTGTCCGAAAGCAGCGCATCGGAAGGAACCTCCGCGGAATCGTCCCCCAGCATCACGCGGCGAACCGCGGCCTGCGCAACTAACGGCGACCGCCGCAACGCGTCCAACAAGGCCCGGCGGTCTTCCAGTTCGCAAGGCCCATAGATCGCCCGCCAACTGGTTACCGCCAGAGCCGCTTCCACCCGCACTGCCTCCTGGCCGCTAAGAGCAAGGCTCGAAACCTCGCGATACACTTGCCAGTCGTCCAGCAGAAACCGTGTCACTAATGCCAAGGAACGCGTTTCATCGAACGGCGTCACACGCTGAATCGCAATCGCCGCGCCAAGCTTCTCATCGCGGTTCATCGGGCCCGAAATCGAATATGCCGCCGGCTTCGACAATGCCTCCAGCCGCTCCTCCGGCCAAGGCAATTGCGCCATCAGCTCCTCTTGCAGATCTCCGCTCCAGTGCTGTTGATAGAGGACGCTCTCCAGAAATCTAACCTGATCCACGTGCTGCTGCATCGTCACCGCGTGCCGTTGATAGATCTGAGTGAAGTTGTCGATCTGTTCCGGATCAAGCTCGCGCAGCATCTTCGGAATAGTGAACCGGTCAGTCCCCGCATCCTTGAGCATGCGTGCCGCGCCGTATAGCCGGTCGTCCACCACTGCCGAGCCGCAGCGCCGGCAGAACTTTCCAGCCGGAGTCCACTTGGCACACCAGAAGCAGCGGACTTCCCGCCGCACCGCCTGGCCGCAACCGGTGCAAAGGTCGCCCGCCTTCCAGTCGAGCGGCTGTGGCTGGCCGCAAGCTTCGCAGATGGCGCGCATCGATTAGCCTCGCTGCTTCCGCACCCGGCCCCAGAGAGCGTCCTTCTCGCCCGCGTCCATGGATCTCAGCCGTTTTGGAATGTCGTCTTTCGAAAGCCCCTCCCGCCGCAACAGAATCCCGAGATCCAGCTCAGCCGTCGGCAGGAACTCCGCTCCACACGATCTGCAAAACTTCCCGGGTCCACTGGCAGAACACCAATAGCAGGAAAGAATCGGCTCCGCCTGTCTGCCGCAAGCCAGACACAGATCGCCGCTCTTGTAGTCCTTCGGTTGCTTTGCCCCGCAATGAACGCAGTGGACAATATCCGCACTTTCCAGAACAACGTTGGCGGACGCCGCCGCGCCCTTCACCTCCACAACGCGCCCAGTGGCCCATTGGATTACTTTCGCAGCTGTCTCCGGATCGAGGCCCGCGATAAGTTCCACCAGTGTGGCCGCATCGCCCACCGTCTGCAGGTCGGCACGCGAGGCGATGCCCGCTTCATTCAACGCCGTCACCTGTGCCGCCGACAATCCCTTCGCCTTCAGGATGTTCATCTCAAGCGTGCTGAACTCTTGCGCCATCTTTTCGTATGTCCTCGAATCTATTGTGCCGCAGCGCAGTGCATCTCCATGCTCATCGCCCAGCGGCGCTCGAAACCTTTCCAGTACGTGGCCGGCCACACGCCATCGCGCGACTTCTCCACCGGCACATGAATGTAGCTGCGCCTGCTTTCATCGCCCTTCATGTACAGGTCCGGAAACGCCGTAATGAAGTGCTGGTTAATTGCTCCGATCCGATCCTTCCGCCACACCGGCTCGTCAAAAAACTCACGGGTCGTCATATCCGCCGGCGCTTCAACCGGAGGCGGGTTGCCGCCCACATTGTGGTTCGCATTCTGATACACCAGCATGCAGCGCTCGGAATGCACCGCGTAGTGATCTCCCACCACAAAGAGCGAGGGAATCCGTATGCCCGCCAGCCCCTGTGCGTCCCGGTTGTTGTTCGGCGGTTGTGCGCCCGAAGGCGAAATCGCAACAAACGCCTTCAAATTCGCACGTCGTCGTGCTTCGAATTTCGGGTTCCCCGCGGTCAGCGGCTCCATGTAACCGCCCGGCACCATCTTCGACGCTCCGCCCTGTGCTCTGTAACCCGCGCCTGCGCTGGCCAGGGCTCCGTAGCCACCCATCGAGTACCCGACAATCGCTCCTCTCGATGTATCCACCAGCCCGAACAGAAAATCTCCGGACGCGCCGGCCTTCGCGCTCAACGCGTCAATCGTGAATAGCTGATCGTTCGATCTGTTCAGCAACGTACTGGCAAAGCCTTTCACATCGCCAAACACCGAGTCCGTGTGATTGATGGCGGCAACCACGTAACCCTTCGATGCAAGGTTCTTGCGTCAAATACGACAGAAACGTCCGCGACCCCGGATAACCGTGAGACACTACCACCAGCGGGAATCGCTCACCCGTCGCCGGAGCCGCGGGAGCCGCATCCCGCAAAGCCTTGCCCGGCAGTTGAAACGTCTTCGGCGCACTAGCGGGAATCCGGTCCGGCCTCCCTGCCATTGGCCTCGTATAGACGGTGTGTTCTTTCGCGCCTTCAGAAATCACCGCCGGATACCAGACCTCCACCTTGAGCGGGCGGTCATACAACGGTGCCTGCCCCGCCTCCTTGTTGAAGTTCAGGATGTCGGCTTGCCCGGATTCACCAGGTCCACCGTGCCGCGCCAGTTATTTCAGCGTCCACCGCCGGGACGCTGAAGTACACCTGCATCGGCGCCAGGACGATAAGCCGCATCGGAATCCTTACTTCGTGATGGTGATCTTCGGCAACGGCACAGACTGCATCGGTTCAAACAACCCGAATGAGAAGATAGCCGACGCCGACGCGATGGCCACATACTGCCTGCCATCCACTTCATATGTAATCGGCGAAGCAGTCAGCGATTCGCCCATATTGAAATGCCACAGATGCTTCCCTGTCTTCGCATCCAGCGCCAGCAGATGGCCATCGTCATCGCCGCTGAACAGCACGCCGCTAGCTGTGGAAACCGTGCCCGTCCACATCCGCCCGCCGCCCGTCATCGGATACTCCCAAACGCGTTTCGCGGTCTTTGGATCGATGGCGCGCAGAATCACCTGGCCGCCATCCTCAGTCGCGCCGCCGCCGGAAAAGTTCTTCATCGGAACCGGCTCCTGCGACGAACTACTGAAATTGCCGCACTGCTCCAGCGTCAGAATATACAACAGCCCCGTGCCTGGGTTGTAGCTTTGCCCCATCCAATTCGTCGCGCCCTTCACACTGGGACAAACCCACTTGCCATCGGGCGTCGGGTCCATGTCCGGAATCGGAACCGGCACGCCCTTGTCGTCGATCCCGCTGGCCCAGGTAACCTTGTCGATTAACTTCGTCGCACGCAGAAACTCACCCGTATTCCGGTCCAGAACATAGAAGAAGCCGTTCCGGTTCGCATGCAGCACCACTTTGCGCATCTTGCCGCGGAACTCCATATCGATCAGCACCGGCCAGCTTTGCGCATCCCAGTCATGCGTGTCGTGAGGCGTGAACTGGAAATGCCACTTCCAATTCCCGGTCTCCAGATCCAGCGCCACCAGCGAGCACGTGTAAAGGTTATCGCCCGAGCGCGCTTTCCCGGTGAAATCCGGCCACGGATTTCCAGTGGTCCAATACAGCGTGTTCGTCTCCGGATCAAACGTGCCTGATAGCCACGTTGCGCCGCCGCCCCAATCCACCAGATCGCCCCAGCTCTCGGCACCCTTCTCGCCCTTCGCGGGAACGGTGTAGGTCCGCCAGATCTCTTCGCCAGTCGCGGCGGAGAGCGCTGCTACGAACCCGCGCATTCCGCTGTCGCCGCCGGCGCTGCCGACAATCACTTTGTCTTTCACGATAAGCGGCGCCGAAGTAGAGGTGGTTCCTTTGTTGGCATCGGCGAAATTCTTGCTGAAGATCAACGCCCCGCTCTGCCGGTCGAGTGCCGTCAGGTAATTGTCGTTTGTAGTGAAGTACACGCGGTCGCCAAGAATCGCCGATCCGCGATTGACCCCCTGGCCCTTCGCCCGCGTGTCCAGATACTGCCAGATCAATCGCCCCGACACCGCGTCAAGCGCATATATCGAATTGGAATTGGTCACGTACATCACGCCTTTGTAAACCAGAGGCGATGTCCGCAATCCTTTCGCGTTCGGCACATGATAGACCCACTTAGATGCCAGCGAGCCGGCGTTGTCCACCGTAATCTTCTTCAGCGGACTATAGCGCCATCCTTGATAGTTGCCGGCGTAAGTCAGCCAGTCCGCGGAGGGCCCTTTCGTGATGTCTTCATACCGCACTTGCGCCGAAGCGCAGAGACAGAACAGGGAGGTAAGTAAAAGAGTTCGCATTGTATTAGTTTTTGTCCTGCGGGCTATTTCCTTGCGGGCGCGACACCTGGTGCGCCAGATACGCAAGCAGATCCCGTAGCTCTGGCTCCGAAAGCCGTTTGCCATAATCCCCCGGCATCGGCGAGCCGTCCTTAAGAGCCAGTTCCTTCACGTTCATCATGGAGATCATGTGCAGGTCGCCTTTCCGGTCCACCACCTGTATTGAGTAATTGTCGCGATTGCGCGCCACACCCTTCAATACCTGACCGTTCTTCATTGTGACCGTTACACCCTCGTTCCCAAGAAATGTCAGGTCCTTCGATGGCTCCACTACAGACTCTTTGATCAGCGCCAGTGGATGGGTGCCGCCTACATTCGTCAAATCGGGGCCCATGCGTCCGCCGCGCCCCGCAATCGCGTGGCACCCGGAGCACCCCGTCTTCGCACCCCAGAAAATCTGTTCACCGGCGGCCGCATCGCCCGGGATTGCATTCTCGCTCGCCGGTCCAATCAGCGCGTGCAGAAATGCCACCAACTGCCAGGTCTGATCGTCCGGCAGTTTGGTGGCCGGCATATCTGCCCCCGGCACGCCGTTACGAATTGCATTGAAAATGTTCTCGTCGGTCAACGGATGCCACAGCGACCGCCGCACCAGATTCGGTCCGCGGCCCCCACTGCCATCCGGGCCGTGGCAGCCCGCGCAGGATGTCGAGTATAACTTCGAGCCTGCTGTGATGGCTTCCGGATTGCCAATGGAAGGATGTCGGGATCCACCGAGATATTGCCCATGCTGCGCCGCGACAGGCAGCGCGAGGAAAAGAAGAACTGCAAAACGCATAATGCAGAGTCTACTACTACTCGGCGCCTTTTGGAAATCGGCTCTGACCGCCGGCCTCAACAACGACGCAAAATAGGCTGTGACGGACTACCATTGCAATGAATAATAGAGAAATGAAGACTGTCGTCTTGCCGGACGGACGCGAAGTGCCCGCGCTTGGCTTGGGTACATGGAAAATGGGCGAGGACGGACGGCAGCGCGCCGCGGAGATCGCCGGCTTACGGCGCGGGATCGAACTGGGAATGACGCTGATCGACACTGCGGAAATGTATGGCGAAGGCGGCGCCGAAGAAGTGGTTGGCGAAGCGGTTCACGGAAGGCGCGACCGTGTGTTCATCGTCAGCAAAGTGTACCCGCACAACGCGACACGGCGGGGCGCCATTGCGGCCTGCGAACGCAGCTTGAAACGTCTGCGCATCGAAACCATCGATCTCTACCTGCTGCACTGGCGAGGTTCCGTTCCGCTGGCCGAAACGCTGGACGCGTTCGCGGAGTTGGAGCGCTCCGGCAAGATTGGTTCATTCGGGGTCAGCAACTTCGATACGTCCGATATGGAGCAGGCCTGGGGCCTTTCCGGCGGGCCCCGGCTTGCCGTCAATCAGATCCTATACAACCTGACCCGCCGCGGTGTAGAACACGATCTATTCCCGTGGTGCCTCAGTCATCGCGTTCCCGTTATGGCTTATTCGCCGGTGGAACAGTGCCGGCTGGTTCGGGATCGAAGGCTCTTGATTCGGGATGCAACACCTGCTCAGATGGCGCTGGCTTGGCTGCCGGCAAAAGACGGGATCATCGCAATCCCGAAATCCTCCGGCGTTCGACACGTCGAAGAGAATCGGGATGCGGCTGATTTGGTGCTAACTGCGGAAGAACTTTCACTGTTAGACAGAGCCTTTCCGCGGCCCACGGAACGCAAACCGCTTGAGATGCTCTAGAATTAAATCGCCTCGCCCGAAATCTTACCGTACAAGGGGTCGGCTGTATTTACACGGTCCAGATTGGTGCCCACATCGTCAACCTGTGCATCTGTGGTATCCGCTGTCCCTTCTCCGCCTTTCTGAAGCCGGCGGGCAATCTTGTCCTGCCGTTTCTCTTTGCGGTTTTGCTCTTTCTGGCGCTTTTCAAATGTGGTTGCTCCACGACCGGCCATTCGTCACCTCACTCGATTCTATTGCACAGCTCATGCACGGGATACGCCCCGCCAAGAGGAGACGGGAAAAATCCCCTCTTGCGGGCGCACCAAAATACTTCAGGAAGGCTTCTGGAAAATCTACCGGCGGGACCCGCGCCCACCGCTTCCGCCACGACCGCGGCTCTGGTATCCGCCGCCACCGCCGCCGCCGCCAGCCCCGCCACGGAACCCGCCGCCACCCCCGCCTTGCGGCTTCGGGCGCGCTTCGTTCACGTTTAAGGCCCTGCCATTGAGTTCAGTCCCGTTCAGGGCTGAAATGGCCGCGTCTGCTTCGTTCCGATTCGACATTTCCACGAAGGCAAACCCTCTGGGCTGACCGGTGTCACGATCGGTGATTACGCTTACGCTGTCGACTGTGCCAAACGGCGCGAACGCCGCTGACAAATCGTCCTGGGTTGTCTGGAAATTCAGATTCCCTACAAAAATTTTTGTCACTCTATTGCTCCTTCAGAAAGATCAACGCTCGATCTCGGTCTACGTAGAGAACCGGACCCGAAGGAGCGGCACAGGAGAGGCCAGAGATTCAACCGCGGAAAAGCCTAAACGCCTTCCTGCCTTTGAGTATAGCAGGACATTTGCCATCTTTGATTATTCCGGAAAGCGGCGATACGCCAATTGTGCTCCAATAACAGGCTTGCCATAGATGCTAAATGATTGCAAGATATCATTTTCATGCCAGGAAATCCATTTGTCAGGGAGCCGCCGAAAATGTAGTGCGTGCATCCAAATTCCCCGATCCAAGCCGCAGCCCGATCACGATGCCAGACTTCTATTACCGGATCTGCGTAAGCCGCGTAACAGTCTGGAAGGGATGCCGGGCAGCCACTAAATCGCCCGAATAATCCCGGTTTCTTCCATCGCGCCAAGGTGGCACAGACGCCTTCGTCCGCGCGCGCCCCCCGGTCGCGCTCTCGCGGAAACGGTAACTCGCCCCTGACAAACCGCTAGTTTGCTGTCCCGGCTAATTCTTTACAACATGCTACGGGGCGCAAGGTGGGGCAGACACCTTGTCTGCGCGCTCGCCCCTCGGCGAGCAATCTTGCTCCCGTCGTCAACTCTTACGGGGGACACTACACTAGTTTGCACCGCCCATAACTCGCTGCGGCCGTAGGCCGCGGATCTCCCGCGTCGCCCAATCCCGCACCGAGTCCGCTTCCTGCCGCGACAATCGAGCATACGGATGAAGCAGCCAGTAACGTGCAGGCGGCATGTGGCGCATGCCAATAGAATATCGAATCGATGTCAGATAGCCCAACTTGCGGCCGCGTGTATATCCGGACCACCTCGTCAAATCCAGAAACTGCCGTCCTCTCAGAATGTCATCGTCGATCAGTTTTGACACCAGTGGCATCCTGGAGTACCACGGGCGATGGGCCAGATTGGAAT
>JANXXV010000804.1 GCA_025350445.1 Bryobacteraceae bacterium
TGGACAAGCTCTTCGGATACAGGGTTGTGGTTCGCCTTGCCAAATGATCCGCGATGCGGTTCTCAAGCTTCTCCCGCGATACATCCAGCTCAATTTCGCCGAACGCCGCAACCGACATCTGGCCTGTCTCTTCGGAAACTACCAAAGCCAGGCAGTCGGCCTCTTCGGTGACGCCAATCGCCGCCCGGTGCCGCGTTCCCAGCTTGCGGGCGACAACCGGCTTTACGCTCAGCGGCAGAAAGCAAGCGGCCGCGGCCACGCGGTCTCCCTTCACAATCACTGCGCCATCATGCAGCGCGCTGCCGTTCTGAAAGATAGCCAGCAGCAGGTCGCGCGACAGTGCCGCGTCCAGCGCAACGCCGCTCTCAATGAAGGTACGCAACCCGATGTCCCGCTCCACCACCACCAACGCACCAGTCTTGGTCTGCGACAGTTGCGCCAGCGCGAGCACGATCTCCTCGGCAAATTCGCGACGCTGCAATCGCCCGCCCAGCGTCAGCAAACGTCTGCGGCCAATGCGCGCCAGCAGCCGCCGCAACTCCGATTGGAACATCACAATCAGCGCAATGGGCGCGTACGGAGCCATGCTCACCAGAATGCCTCGCAGCAGTTCCAGCCCCAGGTACAACGAGGCCAGATACGTTCCCAGCAGCATGGTCACGCCGATGAGAATATGGGCCGAGCGGCGTCCGCGCACAATCATCAGAAACTGATAGATGAGAACGGCTACCACCAGAATGTCGATCACCCCGATCCAGGTCAGCCGAGGCTGCGTGGCCAGAATCGGCGTGATCAGAATTGGAGGCAGCATCATCGGCATGGAATGCGGTCTCTAATGAGAATCGAAGGCGAAGCGGGCCTGCGTGATGGAGGCGCCGCGAACATCGATGCGGCTGAGATCGGCCGAGCCGAGGCCAATCGCCTCAGCCAGCTTGAGGGTGTTGTCGCAGGTGCGGAACGGCGCGGCGCCGCGGTCCGCGCGCGGATCGTAGCCCATCACCGCAGTGCCCACTGCATCGGTGGTGACGCCGTTGGTGCCTAGAATCAGCAAGCCCGGATGCACCAGCCGCAACCCTTTGATCCATGGACCTTCTCCGCCGGCAACCGAATCCACTCCGTCGATGAAGGCGATGTCAATGGGCCGCGCCGCGTTCAAATCGACCGTAATCCGCGGCATGCGATATCCCGGTTCCCGGCTGGAAGCGGGATCAATCTCCGGCAGCGCCGCCTTCGACGGCTGCCGTTTCCCAAAGTGGCAGGTGTTCATGCGGCCCGAGGTTGGATGCTCATTCGGCGCGTTGACGCCCGCATCGTCCCCGTAAATCGACGCCGGAGTATTTCCAAAGCAGTTCTTCATCAACAGTGTGACGCCGCAAGTGGCATGATCTTTCAACTTAGCCATGGAAATAAATACGTCGGTGTCCTCATAGGCCTGGTTCAGTTCGTAGGCGGCGAAAATATGTCCGCCGGAAGGCACCTTGAATCGGGAGTATTTCTTGCTTTTGCCCAGCGCATTGGTGTTCTCGAACTCCACCTTCGGCGCGGCGGTCTGTAAGGTACGGACATTCCAGCCGGAATCAAGCAAGTATTCTTCCAGCGGCCCGGACGAAGCAGCCGCGCTTTCCACCAGCCTGATCCGCTTCGCGCCTGCTCGTCCCAGAACGTAGACCATGGCGCCCACCGTCTTCGGATGCGTGTAAAGTGTGACGCCCAGCGCTTTTCCTTGAAACTTTAGTGCCGGACTGCCAGTCAAATTGAGCTTGATGGTGACCGTCTTATTGGCAACCCGCCCAGTGAGTCCGCCGAGCTGGTCGAACATGGTCCCCAGAATTTTGGGGAGGTCTTCCTCATAGGAAGTACAACGGGCAATGGAGACGGGCGGCGCCGGCGCTTGTTTGGCGCGAAGCAATGTCGCGCTGGCGGCCAAGGCTAAGAGTTCACGGCGTGTCATGTGATCAGTTTAGTGCAATCGTAGTACAGAATACCTGGAGGTAATTATGAAAAGAACGGCAACCGCGGAATGGCGCGGTGGACTAAAAGACGGCAAGGGAGATATTTCCACCCAAAGCGGTGTCCTTGCCAAGACGCAATACTCGTTCGGAACCCGCTTCGATCAGGGCATCGGCACCAATCCGGAAGAGTTGATCGCCGCCGCGCATGCCGGTTGTTTCGCCATGGCGCTTTCCATGATTCTGGGTGATGCGAAGATGGTGGCCGATAGTATCCACGTCACCGCGACTGTTTCGCTGGAGAACGTGGAAACCGGCTGGACCATCACCGAAAGCCATCTGGATTTGAAAGCGAAGATCCCCGGCGCCGATAAGGACGCGTTTGAGACGGCCGCCAGGAATGCAAAGGCCGGCTGCCCGGTCTCACGGCTGATGACCGCGAAAGTCACGCTGGATACGACGCTCGAGACTTAGAATTGGCCTTAGGACGGCGGGACCCCAGTCCCGCAGCCAGCCCCCCGGCTGGCGCTTGTGATCCGAACAAGCCGAGGCAGGGGATCAGGTCGAGTGCCGGGGATTGCGCCCCGGCACGCCGGGTAGGCCCGGGGATTTGCACCCCGAGCCTCTCACAGGACCGGACGTAAGCCTCTCGACTTATCCGGCTCGTACCACCCTTGAAGGCT
>JANXXV010000814.1 GCA_025350445.1 Bryobacteraceae bacterium
AATAAGCGTATCGTGCCGCAGGGCGTTCCGGCCGTCAGCGATTTTGGCGTCAATATCTGGCAGCCAACGGCGTATAAGGCAATCGAAAGCGTCTCCATTGCAGGCTTCTTCAGCGTTGGCTCCAATACGAACTCCCGCTGGCCGCGCAGCACCTGGTCCCTCTCCGACGATCTCCGTTGGACCACCGGCCGGCACGCCATCTCGCTCGGATTTCGCGGCGAGCTGGGCCGTTTGGATGAGGAAGACAACCTGTTCAATGAATTTGGCACTTATGGTTTTACATCCGACGTCACTAACTATGCCTTGGCCAGCTTCTTCCTCGGCAAGTTGCAGAGTTATCGCCAGGGCGCCGGCGAGGCCAGAAATGCCCGCAATCAGTCGATCGGTTTCTACCTTCAGGATGATTTCCGGGCCAGCCGCCGGCTGACGTTCAATCTGGGTTTGCGTTGGGAACCCTACTTCCCGTGGCGTGACGTTTACGGACGAGTAGAGCAGTTCCGGCCGCAGGATTACTATGCGGGTCAGAAGTCGCCGCAGTTTACAAAAGCGCCGCCCGGTCTGTTCTTCAGCGGCGATCCGGGTGTTCCGCAGAGCGGGGTGAATGCCAATTACAAGAACTTTGCGCCTCGCTTCGGCTTCGCATACGACCTGTTCGGCGACGGCAAGACCAGCATCCGCGGAGGATCGGGAATCTTTTGGGACACGCGGCAAAGCGCGTTCTTTAACGCCCGTTTTGCCGACGTAACGCCGTTTAGCCCGCAACTGACACTGACTCCGCCGCCAGGGCCCTTCAGCAACCCGCTGATCGGTATACAGAGCCCGTTTCCCGCCTCGTTCCCGCCGGCCAAGGATACGCCATTCCAGGCGCCCGTCCTGGTGATCGCGCTGGATCCCAGAGGCGTGTACAACACGCCGTCCATCTATAACTGGAACCTGGCCGTCGAGCGCCAATTACCGAAGGACTGGCTGGCGCGCGTGGCCTACGTTGGTTCCCGCTCGAACCATTTGGAAAGATCGGAAGAGCTCAATCCGGCGGTCTACTCTGCCGGCAGCAAACTCTCCACCGACCAACGCCGCGTCTTCCAGGGTTACCAATACATTTCGCTCGCCAGTCAGTCGGGCGTTTCCCGCTACCACTCGATGCAGGTGACAGTGGAAAAGCGCTTCAGCCGCGGCTTTACTGCGCGGGCGAATTACACCTGGTCGAAGAGCACAGACAATATGCCATTCAATTGGGGCGCCCAGGGCCCCATGGACAGTCAGTCGTTCGTCTTGCCGGTGTATTTCCAGAACGCGGATATGATGGACCGCGGTCCGTCCGATTTCGACGTGAGGCAGCGTTTCAGCGGCACTTTCGTGTGGAAGCTGCCCGAGCTGGGCCAAGCTAACTCCATCCTGCGGCAAGTCGCGGGTGGATGGGAGGTGACGGGACTGATCACAGTGCAATCCGGCATACCGCTCACGATTCAGGCCGGCAAGGACCAATCCCAAACGGGCTTGGGGCGTGATCGCGCCGTCATATCGGGAGTTCCGTATGGTGCCGGCGCCTGCGGGTCGGCTGCACCTTGCGTGAACTATTTGAATACCGCCTCTTTCGCCTTGCCGGCCGCGGGTGGTTTTGGCAACGCCGGCAAGGCTCTGCTGCGCGGGCCCGGTTTGGCGAATGTCGATGTGGGATTCTTCAAAACCATCCGAGTGCGCGAACGGCTGCAGCTTCAATTTCGAGCCGAATTCTTCAATTCCTTGAACCGGGCTAATTTCAATAACCCAAACAACTCGGTGAGTGGCGCGGGCTTCGGCAGCATTCGCTCCGCGACTGATCCGCGGATTGGACAATTGGCGCTGAAGCTAATCTTGTGAGTAACTCGCGCAAAACGGACTCGCTTCCGGTGGCCAAGTCCGCCGGGTTTCGCTTTCGATTGGCGCCGCCGGAATCGGCCTTTGCGCTTCTAAGCGCCTCCGCTCCAGCCTGTCTCGCGAAGTCTGAGGATATGAGACGGGAACGGAGCGGATTTCGAAGCGGCCGCAAGGCACGCCAGCCGGTCCCGCAAATCGGTTGCTCAAGGTTTTGCATGCGGATTTGCAGTCATCGGCGGCTTCAGGCAGTCCCGGCCCGGGCGTTGCACACTTCGCCGTATATGAATACATTGGACTTTTCTGTATAATCGGACCACCTCATTGTTGGAGCGTTTTGCATGGTTCGAGCTGGCACACTTTCCGTATTGGCATTGTTGGTAAGCGCTTCAGCGCCGGCGCAGAGTTCCAAGCAGGTTTCCTTCACCAAGGATGTCGCGCCACTCCTTGCGGAGAGATGCGTCCAATGTCACGGGCAGGATTCCACCATGGGCAATCTGGATCTGCGCACCCGCGCGGGCTTGCTCAAAGGCGGAAAGCATGGTCCGGCCATCGTTCCCGGCAAGGCAGACGCCAGTGGATTGTACGGACACCTCACTGGAGCGATTCAACCACGGATGCCGTTTGGCGGTCGTGCGACAACCGAACAGATAGCGGTGCTGAAGAATTGGATCGACGGTGGCGCGTTGTGGGATTCTCCGGCTATGCTGACCTCCACCGCCGCTCCGGCGGAGAAAAAGTTCACCGCCGGGCAGCGGCGCTATTGGGCGTTCCAGCCGGTCACGAAGCCAGCCGCGCCTTCCGTCCGGGCCGCCAATTGGGTGCGTACTCCCGTGGATGCTTTTGTGCTGGCTAAGCTGGAGCAGAAGAACCTGAAGCCGAATCCACCGGCGGACCGGATTACCTTACTGCGGCGCGCAACCCTCGACCTGGTTGGACTGACGCCAACGCCTGAGGAAGTGCAGTCGTTCCTCGCTGACAATTCACCGGACGCATTCGCAAGAGTGATTGACCGGCTGCTGGCTTCTCCGCAATACGGCGAGCGGTGGGGGCGTCACTGGCTCGACTTGGCGCGCTATGCGGATACCAACGGATTCAAAGCGGATGAGACACGGCCGAACATCTGGCGCTATCGCGATTATGTGATTCAGTCGTTCAACGAAGACAAGCCGTATGACCGCTTCATCCGGGAGCAGATAGCCGGCGATGAGTTGTATCCGAATGAGCCAGCCTCGAAGATCGCTGTCGGTTTCAACCGGCACTACACCGATGAGACCAACCAGCCTGTTCTGGAATTGCGGCGGCAGGAAACTTTGAACGATATCACCGACACGGTTGCGTCCGTGTTCATGGGCCTGACGTATGGGTGCGCCCGCTGCCACGATCACAAGTTCGACCCCATCCTGCATAAGGACTACTACCGGTTGCAGGCATTCTTCGCCAACATCCGTGCGGAAGACGAAGT
>JANXXV010000818.1 GCA_025350445.1 Bryobacteraceae bacterium
AGACGCATCAGTTCGAGTCGAATGGCATCGACCAGGGCTTGCCAACTTGCTTCGATTACATTTTCGGAAACGCCTACGGTGGCCCAACTGCGGCGATGATCGGACCATTCGGTTAGCACGCGGACTTTGGCGGCGGTGCCCTTCTTGGAATCGATTACGCGAACCTTGTAATCGGTGAGGCGGACGTCGGCGATGGCGGGGTAGAAGGTGGCGAGGCACTGGCGCAGGCAGAGATCGAGGGCGTTGACGGGGCCGTGGCCGTTGGCGGTGGCGGAACGGATACTGTCTTGCGCCTTAAGGGTGACAGTGGCTGTGGTCTGCGCGTCCTTGTTCGCACTCATGCGGGTGGTGACTTCAAAGCCTATCAGTTCGAAGAGTTGGATGCCGGGGTGGAGAGCTTCGCGGACCATTAACTCAAACGTTCCTTCGGCGGCTTCGAGTTCGTAGCCTTCGTACTCCATGAGCTTGATGCGTTCGAGGAGTTCGCGGCGCGCATCGTCGTTGAGGCGGTCGCCTAAACCGTGCTGGTTGAGTTTATAGAAGACGTTGCCGCGGCCGGAAAGATCGCTGAGGAGCACTCGTTGCCGGTTGCCCACTAGCTCAGGGCGGATGTGTTCGTAGGTGGAGGAATCTTTTAATACGGCACTAACGTGGACACCGCCCTTGTGCGCGAAGGCGGACTGACCTACATAGGGCTGGCTGTTCGGCAGAGTGAGGTTGGCTAGTTCGGCGATGTATCGGGCGGTGGCGGTGAGGTGGGTTAACTTGCCTTCGCCGATGGCGGAGTGACCTTGTTTCAGTTCGAGATTGGCGATTACAGAGCAGAGATTGGCGTTGCCCGTTCGCTCGCCGTAGCCGTTCATGCAGCCTTGGACGTGGGTTGCGCCGTGCTCTATGGCTACCAGGGAGTTGGCAACGGCCACATCGGAATCGTTGTGCGTGTGGATGCCGATTACGCCGCCGAACTCAGCGACTACTACATCGACGATTTCGGCGAGCCTGGTGGTTAGGGTGCCGCCGTTTGTGTCGCACAGGCAGAGTACGGTTGCGCCTGCTTTCTTTGCGGCCTCGAGGGTTCTCAGGGCGAAGGCGGGGTTGTTGATGTAGCCATCGAAGAAGTGTTCGGCGTCGTAAACCACTTCCTTGCCGTGCTTGATGAGGTGGCCTACGGTTTCCGAGATCAGCTTCAGGTTTTCTTCTTCCGTCACGCCCAGAGCCCGCTTGGTATGCAGGTCCCAGCTCTTGCCGAAGATGGCTACTACCGGGGTGCCGGCGTTTACCAGTTCGGTCACGTTGGGGTCCGATTCCACGGTGTTGCGGTTGAAACGAGTGCTGCCGAATGCGGTTAGTTTTGCGTGCTTGAGTTTCAGGCCGCGGGCCCGAACGAAGAAATCTTTGTCCTTCGGATTCGAGCCCGGCCAGCCACCTTCGATGTAGTCAATTCCCAGGTCGTCGAGTTTTTGCGTAATTAGCATTTTGTCCTCGACGGAGAATGAGACGGACTCGCCTTGGGTGCCGTCCCTGAGAGTTGTATCGAAGGTTTGGATTTTCATGGTGATTCTCTATTGGGCTGCCGGGACAGCCTGGTCTTCCGGTACGCCTACTTCTTTGTTCTTCTTAAGGAAGGTCATCATTTTGCGGAGTTCCGCGCCGACCTTTTCGATGGGTTGATGGCGGGCTTCTTCGCGCATGGCGAGGAACTTGTGGCGCCCCTCTTTGTTTTCGGCCATCCATTCCTTGGCGAACTGGCCGGACTGGATTTCGGCGAGAATCTTCTTCATCTCTTTGCGGGTTTCCTGATTGACGATGCGCTTACCGCGGGTGTAATCGCCGTATTCGGCGGTGTCCGAGATGGAGTAACGCATGTAGGCCAAGCCGCCTTCCTGGATGAGGTCGACGATTAGCTTGAGTTCGTGGAGGCACTCGAAGTAGGCGATTTCCGGGGCGTATCCGGCTTCGGTGAGGGTTTCAAAACCGGCGCGGATCAATTCGCAGACGCCGCCGCAGAGGACGGATTGCTCACCGAACAGATCGCTTTCGGTTTCTTCGCGGAAGTTGGTTTCGATTACGCCGGCTTTGAGGCAACCTAATCCGGCTGCGTAGGCTAGCGCTCTTGCTTCGGCTTTGCCCGATGCGTCCTGGTGGATGGCGATCAGGCCGGGGACGCCTACGCCTTCCGCGAACAGTTCGCGGACGCGGTGGCCGGGGGCCTTGGGCGCGATCATGCTGACGTCTACGTCTTTCGGCGGCGTGATGAAGCCGAAGTGGATGTTGAAGCCGTGGGCGAACATCAGCGTGTTGCCGGCGACGAGGTTGGGCGCGATGTCCTTGTTATAGAGGTCGGCCTGTATGTGATCGGAGACCAGGATCATGATCACGTCGGCGGCTTTGGCGGCTTCGGCGGTGGTGGCTACTTTGAGGCCGGCGGCCTGGGCTTTGGCCCAGCTCTTGCTGCCTTGGTATAAGCCGACTATTACGTCTACGCCACTATCGCGGAGGTTTAGGGCGTGTGCGTGGCCCTGGCTGCCGTAGCCGATGATGGCTACGGTTTGGCCTTTCAGGTTTTCTAGGTTTCCGTCTTTTTCGTAGAAGCTTCTTGGCATAAGTTTTCCTTTATTTGATTGCCGGCTCCAGTTCCTGCCCGGTTGGGATCGGTGCGGAGAGGCGTAGTTTTTTCATGTCGAGCGAGACGGCCAGGATTCCGGAGCGGGTAACTTGGATTTCGCCGTAGCTGCGCATTACATCGATGAATTCGTCGAGCTTTTCGGGGTCGCCGGTGGCTTCGAGGGCGAAGCCGTCTACCGTGGAGTCTACTACTCTGGCGGTGAAGATTTCGGCTTCCTTTAATATGGCGGTGCGGGACTCCATGGTGGAGCGGATGCGGAGCAGCACCATTTCACGGGATACGGCGGGGGAGTCTGTTAGGTCCGTGGCTTGGAGTACGTTGATTAACTTGTTGATCTGTTTTATTACTTGGGCTCGGATTTTGGGGTCTACGTCCGCTACTATGGTCATCCGGGAGAGCGTTGGGTCTAGCGTGCGGGCGACGGTCAGGCTCTCTATGTTGTAGTTGCGGGCTGTGAAGAGGCCGGTGATCCGCATTAGTGCGCCGGGTTTGTTTTCGACGAGGACTGAGATTATCTGTAGCATTGGGTTCCTTTGGGCTGGCTCTCTTGTAGGGCTGAGGTCAGTTGGGGATTTGGGTTCCATTTGGGAAGGCGGGCCAAGGGGCCTGCCCCACCTTGCTGTTGGTCTGAGCTTCTGGTTTGCTCTTAGCTTCTGGTTTGCTCTCAGCTTCTGGTTTGGTCTGAGCCTCTGGTTTGGACTGAGAATCTGCTTTGGACTGAGAATTTCGTTGAGACTTCTGCATCATGCTACCTCTACTGGTTGGGGCGGGCCCAATACCATTTCGTTTACTGCTCCGCCGGCCGGGACCATCGGGTAGACGTTTTCAAATGGCGTTACTTTTACGTTCAGGAGGTAGGGGCCGGGTTCGGCTACTGCTGCTTCCAGCGCGCTGCGAAGGTCCAGCACGTTTTCGATTGTCTTTCCTTTGAACCCGTAGGCTCCGGCTAGCATTTCCGCGTTGGGGAAGCTGCTGAGTTCTACCGAGGAGAGGCGATTGTTGTAGAAGAGCTCCTGCCACTGGCGAACCATGCCCAGGTAGCCGTTATTCATCACGATTATCTTCACGTTTAAACCGTAGTTGGCTAGTGTGGCCAGTTCCGGGATGCTCATTTGGAAGCCGCCGTCGCCTACTATGGCGAAGACCAGCTTGCCGGGGTTTGCGGCTTGGGCGCCCATGGCGGCGGGCAGTCCGAAGCCCATGGAACCAAGACCGCCGGAGTTGATCCATTGGTTTGGTTCGTTGAAGCGGATTAGTTGCGCGGCCCACATCTGATGTTGGCCAACGTCGCTGGCTACGATGGCGGCGCCGGCGGAGATGCGGTCGATTTCGGCCATCAGGTGCTGGGGCTTGATCTCGGTGGTGGACATGATGGGCACTAGCGGGTGCTCTTCTTTCCAGCTTCGGATTTGGCTCCACCAGGCTTTGCGGCTGGCGCTGTTTTTCGGGGCTTCGGCTTCCTTGAGCTCCGCTACCACCTTGTTCAGTTTGGGAAGCACGCGCTTGACGTCGCCTACGATTGGGATGTCGGCGTGGCGGTTCTTGCTGATTTCGGCGGGATCGATGTCGACGTGAGTTACGCGGGCGTGCGGCGCGAAGGCTGCCAGCCGGCCGGTTACGCGGTCGTCGAATCTGACGCCCAGGGCGATGAGGAGATCGGTGTGGGTGATGCCCATATTCGCGGCGTAGCTGCCGTGCATGCCGGGCATGCTGATGAAGTTAGGATGCTCGGACGCGAGCCCGCCCAGGCCCATTAGCGTGCAGACCGCGGGGCAGTCGAGGAGTTCCACGAGTTCCTTGAGTTCGGCTGAGGCTTTGCCTGCAATGATG
>JANXXV010000836.1 GCA_025350445.1 Bryobacteraceae bacterium
CCTCTTAAGAGTTGACGACGGGCGCAAGAGCGCGACCTGGGGGTCGCGCGCAGACAAGGTGTCTGCCCTACCTTCCGCCCAGTGGCATGTTGTAACGAATTAGCCTGGACGGCACACTAGGGTGCTGCGGGAACTTGGATCACTAGTGCTATCGAGGGCGATGGCGCTTTACGGCTGCCCACTTCGGTCTCGGCTGAGATGTCGTAGGTGCCAGCCGCTGCTTCCGCGCCCGCCTCAAGCGAAACCGTTACCTGCGATCCCTGCCGCCCCAACATCTTGTACTGCACACCGTCTGGAAGATCCAGTAGCCTGAACGAAGCGCTCTGCGGTATGTTCTCCGCTGTAAGCTCAATCGTCGCGGGCTTTCCGCGCTCCAGCCGCAGTGTTCGCACCCCGGTCAATAACTGAGGCGCGAATGGCTGCACTACTGTCATCGTAATCGCGGGCACAGGGCGCCGGACGAAGTTCCATAAATCAAGCAGCGGGCCTTGCATCATGGTGGCGTGCGCCTCCACTCGCTTCGCGGCACTGTCTCCAGCCGCCGCTCCGTATACGGAGATAGGATAAACGCCGTCGGGGATGGAGGCCGGAGCGTTGATCGGGAGGGCGATCTCGGGAATGATCATGTCCGCGCCATCCGCGTTCGGCTCGAAAAGCTGGTCCGCCCGGAACCGGCCACGCGGCGCTGTCACGCCGGGGGGAAGCCCCTCAAGCCATATCTCGATTTCGCCCTCGAAACCGGTCTCCCGAATCAAGTGAACTTTTATTTCCGAGGCGCCGCCTGGTGTAATAGTGAAATTCTCCGGGGTGGTGAACAACTGAAAACCGGGACGCTCATTGCGGATCTTGAGGCAATACTCGAACCCCGGTCCGCCGCGGCGAATGCGGTCCCGGACTTCCAAAAGCAATAGCCCGTCCTGCTTTGGAGTGAAGAAGAGGCTGCTGTCCGGATTGCCGAGCAGGGTTCCCTGCCCCGCCACCACGTCGTCATTTTCCGCCAACTTCGTGCCGGAGGCGTCCCGCAACGTCAACACGGAGTCCAGGTAAGGCACGCCCAACTGCGCGGCGATGGTCAGGAAGTGGAGAGGCTGCCCCGCGCGGCCTTCTATGCGGAACACGTCTTTCCCGCCGGGTTTGGCGAGCGCTCCATTGATCGCGATCGGCGCCGCCGGCAGGGGGGACTTCACCGCGGCGCTTTCCTCCAGGAGAGGCTCATCCACGATATTGATGTTGAGACCCGACGCAGATCCGTTACTCCCAATCGCCCAAAGTTTCCAAAGTCCGGGCGTGGCGGTCGCGGGAACCGAGAACGTCACCTCCGCCGATTCAGATGTCCGGTGTTTAACGTGCCCGTCTAACCTGACTTGTTGCGAACTGGTGGCGGGGTCCGGCCGGAAGTGAATCGGCATCGTGTACGGGTAAGTCATCCGCGCATACTCGGCTTGCCTAAGCTCCGTCAGATAGACCTTTTGTAAGGAGTCCAGACCAGTCCCCCGCAGCCGCATCACGGCCCGGGATCCGGTTCGAATCGCCATGGGGTAGGTGCTCTTGATCAAAGGGAGTGCGGAAATTCGCAGAATATAAGAACAGTTCTTGCCAAAGTTGAAGCCGCGCGGGCCGCGGTATTGATCCAGCTTGACGTGGTAAATACCGGTAGCGGAAAACGTGTGATCGATGAGTGGATTCTCGTTGTAGTCGTCCCGGTCATCATTAAAGCCGATCTGTTTTCCGGACTCATCCATCAAAATCATGCGCGCTTCGACGGACGATCCGTCCTCAATCGACCGCAGATCGAACACCCATCGATCCCCTTTATTAGCCTGAAACGAATAGATGTCGATATCCGGAGCGCCGTCCAACCTTCCTTGCACTTCGACCGGCAAGGACGGAAGCCTTTGCGCCTGATCCAGCCTGTTGTTTGGCTCTATTTCCCTGGGAGAGGGAAACTGGCCCACATTGAAGATGGCCGAGTTCGTCGGACCGTCCAATGTAAGGACACGAAGCGTATGCGCTCCCAAGGCCGCGGTGCGGGAGATTCGTACATCTCCGGTCACCTTGACTGGACCGGCCTGCGCCGTCTTTTGATCCCAGACCAGATCCTGCGAATCAAACTCGACGCCTGTGATATTCGAGAGCCGTCCACCCAGAATTTCCAAGGAGACCGTCGTTCCAACCTGGCCGCCTAAGGGAAAGACGCGAACAAGTTCGGGAGGCTGCGCGGCTACCAGAGCGACACGCATGGAAAACAGAACGGCGAGACCGGTGGCCGTCAGTTTCACGCAAGAACTTCCTTAACCGGCACGCCATCTTTGACGATGCGAACCGGACGCCCGTTGGCGCGGTACTCCTTGTCAACGTCAATCCCCAGGATTTTGTAGACGGTTGCGGCGAAGTCTTCAATCGTTACAGGACGGTCCGTCGGCTCTCCGGCTTGTTTGTCAGTCTTGCCCACCACCACTCCGCCCGCCACACCTGCGCCTGCCAGAGCCACCGCGGAAGCGCGAGGCCAGTGGTCGCGCCCGCCGGAGAAGTTGATCTTGGGTGTCCGGCCGAAATCGCCAATCACGATCACCAGCGTATTGGCAAGCATGCCCCGTTGGTCCAAATCCTCCAGCAGAGCCGGGAACGCCTGATCGAAGTCGGTGAGGAGGGGCTTGGCGTGCTTCTCGTGATCAACATGGGTGTCATAGCCGCCATGGAAAACCGTCGCCAGCCGCACTCCGGATTCGATCAGGCGGCGCGCCAGAAGGCAGCCCTGACCTACTCCGGTGCGGCCATAGGCATCCCGGATTTTGTCCGATTCCGAGCCGATGTCGAACGCCTTGCGGGCAGCCGGTGACGCAATCAGGTCATACGCCTTTTGGTAGAACTCGTCCATGCTCTCAAGCAGCGGCGATTGTTGCGCGTCCCTAAAACCGCGATCCAGTTTAGCTAACAGACCCTTTCGGGCAATCGCTTCATCGTAGGTGATGCCGGAGGGTAGCGTCAGATCCTTCACCGAAAACGTCTTGGTGTTCGGGTCGCCGGCGACGAAAGGATCATAGGAAGGTCCGAGAAAGCCCGCATCGGCGGCGAGGTCCTTTTCCGGAATCACGACAAACGGGGGCAGCCCGTTTTGCGGGCCCCGCTCCTTTGAGATAACGGCTCCGTAACTCGGCTGCAGTATGTCGTTCCGCGGCTTTGTGCCGCTGAAGATAT
>JANXXV010000865.1 GCA_025350445.1 Bryobacteraceae bacterium
CCGCATCCCGGTGTGTTCAGCTTCTGGAAGGCGGACGGCAAGATGGGCCTGGAAAAAGAAGGCGAGAATGACTGGATCCTGCGTACCAAACTCGGCGATATCTCCATCGCGCTGATCGTGATCGGCAAAGTCGAAGGCTAAATTTGCCGCGGTATCTCTTCGTCTACGGCTCTCTCCGCGGACCCGCCCGCAATCGATTCGCACGCGCCCTTCATCGCGCCGGCGTCTTCGCCGGCGCAGCGAAAGTAAGGGCGAAAAAATACCACATTGGCGGCTACCCGGCGATGGTCATGGCAAGGGACAGCTCTGTAGATGGAGAACTCTACCGCCTCCGCGACCCGGAAAACCAACTGGCCTCACTCGACGAGTATGAAGGCCCAGCCTACCGCCGGGCCATCGTTAGCGCGACCACCGGCAATGGAAAACTAATCCGCTGCTGGTCGTATCTCTACCGCTTCCGGCTCAAACGCACATCGTATAGCTCAGAATCCGCGATCGTCTATCTAACCGCAGCTTTGGTGTCCAGCATATCCTCGTAGACCTTCATCAACTCTTTGATATCGGCCACATCCTTCGCGTTGCAATCGTTCAGCGGCGGACGCACCGGACCTGCCGCCATTCCTAGCACTTCCATGGCCGCCTTCACGGCCGATACTTCGTACCCCCGTGCGCGCTCGCGCAGCGCATAGAGAGGGTGCACATACTTCTTCATCAGCACATCCAGCGTGGCGAAATCGCGAGCCATTCCCGCCGCCGCAAGCGCCAGCGAAACCTTCGGAGCGATGTTTGAGATGCTCGACGTATAACCCTGCACGCCGATCGCGAAGTATCCCGGAACGCAATCGTCGCCGAGTCCGCCGAACCAAGCCAGCCGGTCGCCGTTGTAGTTCATGATGCGCTGGTATTTCCTCACATCGCCCTGTCCGTCTTTCCAAGCCGCCAGTGTCGGCACATGATCGGCAAGCCGCGCGACTTGTTCGGGTGTGAACACCGCCCAGTCGCGGCTGTACACCATCATCGGCAGCGGCGAAGCTTCCCCAATTGCCTTGAAGTAATCGAATAACCCTGCCTCCGGTGCATTGGAATAGTAGGGCGGAAGAACCAGCAGGCAATCCGCTCCAGCCTTCGTAACGCGCTCCGCCATCTCACGGCCGATGGGAACGTTGAAGCCCGTGCCCGCCACTACCGGCATCTTGCCCTGGGCGGCCTCCACGGTGGTTTTCACCACCTGCTCCACCTCTACGGCATTCATGGAGTACAACTCCCCGGTGCCGCCGGCCGCAACCAGGGCGCAGAATGGATACCGCACCATCTCCTCCACGTTCCGCGCCAAGCCGTCAAGGTCTAAGGAAAGGTCTTTCTTGAACGGGGTGACTGGAAACCCGAACACGCCTTTCAGTTGTTTACAAAATTCTAGTGGGGTCATAATTACTCTCTTAGTGTAGTCCCGGCGGACATCCAGATTTCCGTTGCCGCAAAATCCCGCACGCCCTTCACCGCGCCTAGTTGGGATACTTTCAGCGCTCCCACTGCATTGGCAAAACACGCTGCATCGTTCCTGTTTTTGCCGTGATGTAGCGCCGCCAGAAAGCCGCCGCCAAAGCAGTCGCCCGCGCCGGTGGTGTCAATCGCGTTTACCGCGAATCCAGCAGCCGCGTACTCCTCGCCGCCCGCAAACACGACGCAACCTTTACCGCCCAACTTGACCACGACATCGGAAGCGCCAAGATCCCGCAATGCCCGGACAACCTCGCGAGGTTCGTCCAAGCCCGTCAGCATCTTCGCTTCGGTCTCGTTGACGAACAGCAGGTCCACAAGAGGCAGGCACGGGCGCAGGTCTTGCATCCAGCGCCCATCGGCGTCCCAGCCAGTGTCGAGCGAGGTAGTCATCCCGGCCGCGCGCGCCCGCTGCAAGACATCCGGCGCACTCGCGCGGATCGCCGGAACCGTATACAAGTTCGCCAGATGAAAATGGGAATAGCCCGCATTGTTCTCCGGCCGGAAGTCCAGCATGTCGGGAGAAACCGCGGAGCTGGCGCCGCGCTGATGAAAGAAAAGCCGGTCGCCCGTGGGATGCACAACGCAGATAGAACTGTTCGTAGGCAGATCGGAACGCCCGATGCGGCTGACATCGACGCCGGTCGCCTTCAGCCGCGCCAGGATCGTATCCCCATGCGCATCCCGCCCAACCATGCCCAGCAGCCGCACCGGCGTTCCCAACTTCGCCAGGGTATACGCCGTACTGCCGCCATTCCCCCCAACGGTTTCTTCTATCTTGTCCACCCACAGAGTGGTTCCCCACTGGAACCGGTCCACGGGCCACACCGGAATATCGAATGAGATGTTGCCGCAGCAGATTACGCCTGCGACGGATGAAATGGGCATCCCTCCGATTCTAAGCGCATCACTTCGCCGATGGATCGTTCTGCATCAGCCCGAACATGTTGCCTTCCGGATCGTTGCAGTACGCCATGTACCCAACGCCGGGAACCGCCATCCTCGGCATCACCACTGTGCCGCCGGACGCCACCACCTTGGCAACCGTGTCGTCCAGAGATTCCACGCCAATCGTATTTACTGTGCTTGCTCCCGGGTGCGGCCGCCGCAGCAGTCCGCCGTCGATCCCGGGGCCGGCGCCTGTGGAAACCATCCAGTATTCCATCGGGCCGTCCCACTTGGTAATCTTCCATCCAAAAGTCTCACTGTAGAATTTCGCCGCCCGGTCCGGATCGTCCGCCGGCAGTTCGAAATGAATTGGTCTTGGCATATCTTCTCCTTGCTTCACCGAGTCACAGTTTGTCTTCCAGCACGAAACCGCTGAGTGGCAAAGCCGACAATTGCGCCCACAATGCTCCCCGGCAACATAATCTCAAAATAGTAATGTTGGCCTGACGGATTCGGCATCGCCGCCACCAGATAAGCAAGAAACATGCCGATAGCGAGTCCGAACAGGATTCCCAGCGGCAGCGAATTCACCTTCTTCGCGAAGTACCCGGTGCACGCGCCCGCCACTAGTCCCTTGAAGGTCGATCCGATCACAATGCCCATGATCTGATCCCGAACCGCGGGCGTAAACCACGCGGTCATTCAGTCGAACGCACCCAATACCGCTCCAAGCAATAATCC
>JANXXV010000884.1 GCA_025350445.1 Bryobacteraceae bacterium
CAAAGCTGCGCCGCTGCTCAAAACCTGCTTTCAGATAGTGCGAGCCCCGCTGTTGCGCAATCTTGGCATTGGAAGCTTCTCCTTTGGGCTTCTGATTCCAATAGAATCCGCCGCCTCCGAAGCCTTGGCCGCCGATATTCAGGTTTGGAAAATAAACCGGTACGCCGACCGAGGCGGTCTGATACGACTGATACCAGGGGTTGTTTGGCCAGATCTTGGACCACCCGTCCTTCCCCAAATCGTCCGAAATATAGGCATCGATAAGCTTATGCCAGTCAGCGTGGAAGTCCACTACGGTACGCGAACTGACCGTCCAGACGGCGTCACCGCCGATGTTGGTGGCGCCCCGCGATGTGCCCGTGGGCACATACAATTGCGAATTGTTGGGAGTGGGGTTCCCGGCTAGATCGGTGGTGCTGTACCGTGCGACCCGGCCGAATACCTTCCACTTGTCATTGATGTTGTAATCGACGCGGTCGGAGAAGTTGTAATAGCCGTACTTCTCAATGAAGCCCTTTCTGAAATTATTCACGCCGGTGATATTGTCACCCGGATTGTTCGGGGCCCAGAACTGCTTAATCAGCGAAGCGGAGAAGGGGTCAAAGCGGCTCGCCGGGATGACGTTGCCGGCGAATGGGGTGCGCGTGACGGCACCCGTAGCCGAATTGAATTGCGTTGTGTAAGGATCGTAGATCGTGCGCAGGCTGCCGTCAATGTTCAACGAATGGGAGAAATCACCACCAGCCTCCGCAGTGGTTGGAACGGTTCTGGCGTAGCTGTTAGGGGAGCCGACCTTCCAGTATTCCAGCGAGAAGAAATTAAAGAGCTTGTTCTTTATGATGGCATTGCCCAGCGTGCCGCCCATCATATTCTGACGCGTCGCGTTAAAGCTGTTGGTGGTGCGGTTTTGCGCGGCATTAAGCCATGGATATCGACCCAGGTAGAATGCGCTGCCGTGCCAGTCGTTGGTGCCGGACTTGGTGGTCATACTGATCAGACCGCCGGCGCTATGGCCAGACTCCGCATCCACACTGTTGGTGGAGACGATCACTTCCTGAACGGCATCCGTATTAGGCGGGGTGCTGTTCTTTTGGCCCATGCCGACAGGCATGCCGTCCACTTGAAGGTCATTCTTCAGGTTTGTACCTCCACCCAGATCCACGCTGTTAGCGGACCAGGAGTGGTTCGGCTGCATTTCCCCGCGGGTGTTGACGGCCGACGGAGCGATCAATGTCAGCTTGAACGGATTGCGGTCGAAACGGGGTATTTCCGTCGCCATTTTCGAGTCGATGGTGAGGTCTTTGTTGCTGGAGTTGAACTGGAGATCCACCGGAGTTTCTTTCACAGTGATGCTCTCCGTAAGCGCGCCGGCTGTCAGCATGGCGTTTATGGTTACGTCGCCGCGCGTCTGAACCGCAAAGTTTTCCTGCAGGAACTTGCCGAATCCGGGCACCGCGACGGTGACCGAGTAAGTGCCGGGATCGACAAGATCGAACAAATACAGGCCCGTCTGGCTGGTCTCGCGTACCGTCCGGATTCCTGTATTCACGTTCAGCAAAGTCACTACCGCACCGACGATCACGGACTTACTCTGGTCAGTGACGAGGCCCTCCACTCGCGCTCTGTAATCCTGCGCAATCGCTGCGGAATCAAAACAAACGCAAAGCGAAGCGGCTAAAACCCACATGGTGAAACAACTTAGTTTCTTCATCTATCCTTCCCCTATGATCGGTCCCCTATGATCGGTACTGGCGACCCGGCAATTTTTCGTACTCTGCGACCGCATCCGGCGTGAGGGCTTCCGGATTCCGGTCGCACATTTCTGGAAATGTATCGTCGTTTGAATGTAACTGAAGCGCAAACAATGTCAAGAGAAGTTACGGGGAATTTACGGTCGCAGCGTTATCGCCGCCCTTCTAATTTGCGTTCCTCCAATAGAACTAATCTTGTTGGATCGCCAAGCCGCGTCTTTTCATACCGCCGTGCGCCATCTTTGCCTCCGAACGAAGATGAGCGCCTAATACGCCGATAGAACCAAGTTGTTACGGGAAAGTTTACGGTGATAAGTACACCCAGAGGCGCCGAATCGCGACTAGTTGCGTACAGCGTCTGCTGCATGTATGATTTCTCTGTCACAGGCAGGTTTTGAATGGCAACTGAGATCTCAGCGATTAAGGAAAAACGGGATCTGGTGGACCGGGTTGCCAATAGCCCGATTTTCCAGAGATCACCACGGCTGCGTGAGTTTCTGATCTATGTTTCCGACTGCACGATCAATGAGCGGTTGGAAGGAGTGCGCGAGCAGCAGATCGCGGAGAACGTCTTCAATCGGAAACCCGACTATAATGCCGGGCAGGACAACATCGTCCGGGTGGAAGCGCGCAGTCTTCGAAAACGTCTGGACGCTTATTTTGCGGGAGAGGGTAAAGACGAACCCATGATCCTCTCCATGCCCAAAGGCAGCTATTCGATCTGCTTTGAAACTCGCCCACTTGAGATGGAAGCCCGTGCGCTGGTTGAAATCCCCGATCCGGCGGAGACAGCCGTTGTGGCGATCCCTCCGGGACGGTTCCCCTGGCTGGTGGGTGTACTTTGCGCTTCAGTTGCCGGATTGGCGGTTCTCGTAGCGATGCAGTGGCAATTTAACCGGGCGGGAAAAGGAATCTTGAGGCCTGCTCTTATTCTTCCGTTTTCGGCGTTAATTGAGGATTCAAAAGACACCTATATCGTCACGAGCGATAGTAGCTTGGTGCTGATCGAGGATTTGCGGCGGCGGCAGGTCAGCCTGGACGATTACATTACGCGCCGGTACATGGGAGATGCAAACGCGCCCGCTTCCGACCCCGTCAGGCAGGAACTGATTCAAATCCTGCTGAAGCGCCGGTATACTAATGCCGCTGAAACCGCGTTGGCTGCCCGAATTGTCCAAAGGTACAGCGGGAGTTCTTCGCGGATGCTCTTACGATCAGGTCACGGAGTGCAACTGTCCGACTTTAAAAATCACAATGTCATTTTGTTTGGTAGTCCGGCGAGTAATCCGTGGGCCAGATTATTTAGCGAAACGCTTAATTTTCAGTATGACTGGGATCAAGCTAGACGGGGCTTGTTCCGCAATCGGTCGCCGCGCGCGGGGGAGCAGGCCGTCTATTCGATGAGTACGAACCCCGGCGAAAAAGGAGAGGCATACGCCGTGGTGGCGTTCGTGCCCAATGTCAATGGTGAAGGTCATGTTTTGCTCGTCGCTGGAACAAGCGCGGAAGGCACGGAGGCGGCGGGCGAATTTATAACCGATGACACCAGGGCGGCGGCGGCCATAAAGGCGATCGGCATCGACCCTGCGGGGCCACCTCGCCATTTTGAGATTCTCCTCGGAGCAAAGGCAATTGCTGGAAGCGCAAGCCAATCGACTATTCTGGCGAGCCGGCTGATTTCCGATTCGAAGTAAGTCCGGCACTTTAACCGCGGTCCACTATAGCGGGCAGGATCAGCTCTTATCAGATTGACTGTAAACTCCGAATCGTCCGTTTCCGGGCAATTCGAAATTTCTGAGCGCCCAATTTCGACTGCTTGCGCGAAGGGCTCGAATCGTGGTAATTTAGGCGCTTCGGGGCGTTCACTTTCAAGTAATTTGCCTGCATCAGGCCGTTCCCTGTCGAAACTTCATGGACGCAACACTACACGCGCTAGGCCAAGTTCTGTTACAGGGCCTCCCCACCTTTTTCCTCGTCATCTTCTTGCATTTTTACTTAAAGGCGATGTTCTTCACGCCTCTGGGGAAAGTGCTTCATGCGAGGAACGAAGCGACCGAGGGTGCCCGGAAGCAAGCGGCGGAGAGCCTGGAACGGGCCGCCGCGAAGGCGGAGGCTTATGAAGAATCGATCCGGGGCGCCCGGAGCGAGATCTATCAGGAACAGGAAATACTGCGGCGCAAATGGCGTGATGAGCAAACTGCACACATTTCTGACGCGCGAAAGCGGTCGGAGGTTTTGGTAAAAACGGCGAAGGCTGAGATTTCTGTTCAGGCGGCGGAAGCGCGCGAGTCTCTGGCCGCGAACAGTCAGGCGCTGGCCACTCAGATCACCGAATCGATTTTGCAGAGGAGAGCCAATTGAAACGGTTGCTGCTTTCCGTAGTGTTGGTGGGCGCGTGGTCCGCTTTTGGCCAGGATAACGCCGTGGAAAAGGCCGGTGAAAAACTTGGCGAGCATACCGAATCCGCCGAACAGAACGAAATGCCCAACGAGATTTGGTGGAAGTGGGCGAACTTCGGCATTCTGATGGCTGGACTCGGATATCTGGTGGCGAAGAAAGCCGGTCCGTTCTTTGTATCGCGAAGCGCGGAGATCCAAAAAGGCATCACCGAGGCAGCGGCGGTGAAGGCGGAGGCCGAAGCGCGCGCCCGCTCGATTGAGGCACGCATTTCAAACCTTGCGGGAGAAGTACAGGCGCTGCGCAAGAGTTCGCAGCAAGAGATTGCCGAAGAAGGCGCGCGGATCAGTGCGGAAACAGCGCATGACATTGCCAGAATGCAGGCGCAGGCTGAGCACGAGATCGCCTCGGCTGCCAAGAATGCAAGTCTGGATTTGAAGGCACAGGCGGCTGAACTGGCGATGGGCATCGCCGAGCGGGAAATCCGTGGAAGAATGACGCCGCAGACTCAGGATGGCTTGGTGAATTCATTTGTTCAGGACTTGCAACAGGAAGCGAAGACCAAGGCGGCGTTGAACTAGGATGCCGCAAGCCGTCGCTACGCGATACGCGCGCGCCCTGGTGGAAGCGGTGCTTAACCCCGCCGCGGCACTGGAACCGAAGCGCGCCGCCGAAGAACTCGACTCGTTTCAGCAGATGCTTGCAGGAGCTTCCGAGCTGCGCAATGTGCTGCTCTCGCCCGCCGTAACGGCATCGCGCAAGCGCGCGGTGGTGGCGCGATTTGCCGGGATGATGCCGCTTTCGCGCATTGTGCGCAATTTTATCTACATACTGATCGACCGGCGGCGGATTTTGATTTTGGACGAAATTGTCGATGCATATAAAGTGATTCTCGACGAGCGTCTAGGCATAGTGCGGGCCGATGTGAAATCGGCGGTGCCGTTGAGCGCGGAACAGCAGTCGGCGGTGGAAATCGAGTTGTCGCAAATTTCCGGGAAACAGGTGCGCTGCAATTATGCGGTGGACGAGGATCTGCTGGGCGGCGTGGTGGCGAAGATCGGGTCCACAGTCTACGACGGATCGGTTCGGGCGCAATTGAACGCGTTGAAACAGCGGCTGACCTCTAGATAGGCGGCGGGAAAGGAATAAAGAACTATGGCTCAGATTCGGGCGGATGAGATAACGCGGGTCCTGCGGGACGAGATCGAGAACTACGATAGCGCGGTGAGCGTTACCGAGACCGGATTTGTCATCTCGGTTGGCGACGGTATTGCCCGCATCCACGGTTTGGAAACGGTAATGGCCGGCGAATTGATCGAGTTTTCGCACGGCGTTTCGGGCATCGCATTGAATCTGGAAGAAGACCAGGTGGGCGCGGTGCTGTTGGGCGACTACACCGAGCTAAAGGAAGGCGACGAGGTGCGGCGCACGGGCCGGATCATGTCGATTCCGGTGGGCGAGGCAATGATTGGACGGGTGGTGGACGCGCTGGGGCGCCCGATTGACGATAAAGGCCCGGTGGACACGCATCAGTTCAATCCGCTGGAAGCGCTGGCTCCCGGCGTAGTGGATCGTCAACCTGTAAAAGAGCCGCTGCAGACCGGCATTAAAGCAATTGACGCGATGATTCCGATTGGCCGGGGCCAACGGGAACTGATCATCGGGGACCGGCAGACCGGAAAGACGACGATCGCGCTGGACACGATCTACAACCAGAAGGGCGGCGACGTGATTTGTATTTACGTCGCTATCGGACAGAAGCGGTCGACTGTGGCGCAGGTTGTGAAGACGTTGACCAATCTGGGCGCCATGGATTACACCATTGTGGTGGCGGCCACTGCTTCCGATCCGGCGCCCATGCAGTACATTGCTCCTTACGCCGGTTGCGCGCTTGGCGAATATTTCCGCGACAAGGGCATGCATGCGCTGGTGATCTACGACGATCTATCGAAGCATGCCGCGGCGTACCGTGAAATTTCGCTGCTGCTGCGCCGTCCTCCGGGGCGCGAGGCGTATCCTGGAGACGTATTCTATTTGCACAGCCGTTTGCTCGAGCGGGCGGCGAAACTTTCCAAGGAAAAGGGCGGCGGATCGCTGACCGCGCTTCCGTTCATTGAGACGCAGGCCGGCGACGTTTCGGCCTACATTCCAACGAACGTGATTTCGATCACGGACGGGCAGATCTTCCTTGAAGCGGATCTGTTCAATTCAAATCAACGGCCCGCCATCAACGTTGGTATATCGGTCAGCCGCGTGGGTGGTTCGGCACAGATTAAAGCAATGCGGTCGATTGCCGGCACGCTAAGGCTGGATCTTGCTCAGTATCGGGAACTGGCGGCGTTCTCGCAGTTTGGTTCGGACCTGGATAAGGCCTCGCAAGCGCAGTTAAACCGCGGAGCGCGGCTGGTGGAGATTCTGAAGCAGGGGCAATTACAGCCGCTGCCGGTAGAAAAACAGGTACTGATCATCTTCGCCGGAACCAACGCATACCTCGACGATCTTCCTGTTGCGCAGATCCGGAGCTT
>JANXXV010000922.1 GCA_025350445.1 Bryobacteraceae bacterium
AACGTTCCGCACGGCGTTCGCCAGCCTTACGGCGCTGTTTCTGTGCATCGGCCTGGGTCCGTGGCTGATCCAGAAACTGCGTGAATTTCAGATTGGCCAGCACATTCGGGAAGAGGGTCCGAAATCCCACAAGTCGAAAGCGGGTACGCCGACGATGGGCGGCATTCTGATCATCATTTCGATTGTGGCGCCCACGCTGTTGTGGACCGACCTGCGGAATCCCTACGTGTGGATCGCGCTATTCGGGTTGTTGAGCTTTGGGGCTATCGGTTTTTATGACGATTTCACCAAGGTCCGGAAGATGCAGAACCTGGGTTTGACCGCGCGGAGGAAATTCCTGCTTCAGGTGCTGGCGTCGCTGGTAATCGGCTTTGTGTTGCTCGCCTTGCATGCGCGCAATCTCTACGATACGTCGATGAACGTGCCGTTTGTGAAGCAGTGGAAGCCGGATCTGTTGATTACCGGTTTCCTGTATAACCCCTGGACGTATCCGTTGGCGTTCGTCTTCTTCTTTGGCTTTCTGGTGGTGGTGATTGCGGGCGCTTCAAACGCGGTTAACCTTACCGATGGACTGGATGGTTTGGCGATCGGCCTGATGATTATCGCGGCAGGGGCGATCACGGTTCTGACCTACGTAAGCGGGCATGCGCAATTTGCCACCTATCTCGACATCGCGCGGCTGCCCGGCGCATCGGAGTTGACCATTTTCGGCGGCGCCATGATGGGCGCCTCGCTGGGCTTCCTTTGGTACAACGCGCATCCGGCGGAAATCTTCATGGGCGATGTGGGGTCGCTGGCGCTCGGCGGCGGCCTGGGGGTGGTGGCGGTGCTGATCAAGCAGGAGATACTGTTGTTGTTCATTGGCGGCGTGTACGTGGTGGAACTGCTCTCCGTAGTACTGCAAGTGGGCAGCTTCAAATTGAGGGGAAAACGGATTTTCAAGATGGCGCCGCTGCATCATCACTTTGAAGCGCTGGGATGGCATGAATCGAAGATCATCATCCGATTCTGGATTGTGGGCCTGATCATGGCCTTGTTCGCATTGACCACACTAAAACTGCGATGAAGAATCTGGAAGGTTTGACAGTTGCGGTGGTTGGCATGAAGCGTTCCGGTGTGGCGGCGGCGGAGCTGCTGAGGCGGCACGGCGCGGTGGTGCGTGCAGTAGATGAGGCTGCATCCGGTGAAATGAGGGTTCTTCCGCAGACTCTGGATTCGTTCGACGGCGTGGACATGGTGGTGTTATCGCCAGGTGTTCCCGCCGATCTTCCGGTCATCGGGGAGGTACGGGCGAAAGGGATTACGGTGATCGGCGAAGTGGAACTGGCCGGCTATTTCTTGCGGGGACCGATTATCGGGATTACCGGATCGAATGGAAAGACGACCACTACGGCGATGACGGGCCACATTCTGAAAGAGAGCGGCATACCGGTGCAAGTGGGCGGGAACATCGGACTGGCGCCTACGTCGATGAGCGAGAGCTCGCGCGCGGGGCAGTGGAATGTGCTTGAGCTCTCCAGTTTCCAACTGGAAACCATCGATCAGTTTCACGTGGATATCGGCGTCTGTCTGAACTTAACGCCGGATCATCTGGATCGCCACTATACGATGCAAAATTACGCCGCGGCGAAGGGGCGGCTGTTCGAGAATCAAGCGGCGAAAGATTACGCCGTGCTGAATGCCGACGATGCGTATTGCGTGGGGTATGCGTCCACGACGGCGGCCAGAACACTGTGGTTCAGCTTGTCGCACCCTGTTACGCCGGGCCTCTGGCTGGATAACGGCACGATTCTATTCGACGGCGATCGGTTGATACGGCAGGCGGAGGTACCGCTGCGCGGCGTTCACAATATTGAGAACACCATGGCGGCGGCGGCGGCGGCGCGGCTGGCCGGCGCGGGCATGGAACAGATCTCGAGCGCCATCCGCACGTTCCCCGGTGTGGAGCACCGGCTGGAATTCGTGCGCGAGCGCAACGGCGTCCGCTACTATAACGATTCGAAGGCGACGAACGTGGACGCGACGATCAAGGCGCTGGAATCCTTCGACGGCGGCCTGTGGATCATTCTGGGCGGCAAGGATAAGAACAGCGATTATGGGTTGCTGACAGAGCGGTTGCGGCGGAAGGCGCGCGGAGTGCTGCTGATTGGCGCGGCTGCGTCCATCATTGCAGGCCAGATTGGCGGCGCGGTTGCGCTGCTTCCTTGCGGCACACTGGGAGCCGCGGTGGAGTTGGCTGGCGATCGAGCCGCAGCGGGCGAGACGGTTTTGCTATCGCCGGCATGCGCAAGCTTCGATCAATTTGAGAATTACGAACACCGGGGCCGGGTCTTCAAAGATCTGGTGAATGCCCTATGAGGGGACACTGAGGTAACAGCAATGGCACTGCGTCTCAAAACCGACTGGATCTTATTCTTCACCATCGTGATCATGGTGTGCTTCGGCATGGTGATGGTATACAGCGCGTCTTCGGTGATGGCGGAATTGAAATACAAATCCAGTTACTTTTTCATCGGCAAGCAGATCTTCTTCGCCGCCGTTTCGTTCCTGGTGTTGATGACCTTCAAG
>JANXXV010001006.1 GCA_025350445.1 Bryobacteraceae bacterium
GCTTCGTACTCAGCCGCCAGACGATCTGCTTCGGCTCGGCTTCGGTGTCGGCGGCTCTCTGTTCCAGAATCATTGTCGGTCACCCTTCTACTTCATCACCAGAACAGCTCCATGCATAGATGGGTTTGCTCTGACGCTTACAGTTGAATGCCGTTGAATTGCTTCAAGCCTTTCCTTTCATACGAGGTAATTGCGGATTTGCTGTAGGTCCACTCGTCAAATCGCCGAGGCGGCACTCTTCACCTTTACCCTCCTCACGGCGCAAACGAAACTCTTGCCCGTTGACGAGTCGGCCTCAGACCCTCAATTCTCGAAGTTCCCCCAAGCCCTCAGCTCCGCTGCTTCGCAATACGACTCCAAAGCTCTGCCGGGCATCCTTTTAACCCGGAAGCGGAAGTCGAACTGGGCGGATCCTTCTCAACGGAGCAGGGAACTGAGGGCGTGCCTGGAAACAACCTTTCCAACCGGTTCCTAAAGGGCGCGGCCCGGAACACTGTTTTCCCTAAGGTGTTAGGCGCACACGACACCTATAGCGGATTCCCCGCCGCGGCCGATTCCTTCCATCACGGAGTCATTCTTGACGCCCACGTGAAATTGCGATCCGGACCCGGCAAACGCGCCGTCGTCATCGCGCAGCTCGCGCACGACATCGTCAAAGTGCCGTCCTTGGAATCCCGCGGCGAATTGCAATGGATCGGTGTCGTCACACGCGCATCCAAAGTCCAATCGACTTCCGCGCCAGCTTCCACGGAACGGGTGGAAGCTGGCTTCTGCGATAACTCATCGCCAGCGGCTAGCCAAAAGACAGCGGACGATTCTCAACTGTCACTGCCCGACGAATTTCTTAGCCTGCTCCCAATCCTGTTTGGCGCCATTCACGTCACCGGCGTTTTTCTTGGCCCACCCTCGGTTCTGAAACGCATTCGCATAAGTGGGATTGATCCGGATCGCCGCATCGAAATCCGTAATCGCCTTCGCATACTGCTGGATCAAAATGTAGGCGTATCCCCGCGCGTTATAGGCAGGCGCAAGCCCAGGCTTCATCTGAATAGCCTCGCTCAGTTCTTGAATTGCCCCGGTGTAGTTTCCGGCCGTGGTCAACTGGCGTCCGCGCAGATTGTGTCCCTCGGCCGTGACCGATTTAACCGGAGCCGGCGCGGGCCCCGCAGCGTGCTCCGACCTGGGAACCACCGCCAATGGTCGAGGCGCAATCGTAACCGCAACTGGCGTTGGCGCGGCCGGCTCGATCTGCTTCACCACTTCCTGCTTCATCACCTCGACTGGCTTCGGCGCCACAACAGCGGACTTCGCCTCGGCCACCACCGGACTGGCCACCACCGGCTCGCCAGCCGCGATCGCCACCGGTTGCGGCAATCTGATCGCCTGCTGCACCCGCTCGGCCTCGCGTGTAGTCAACGGCGCCGCCGCCTGCTTTGCCCGGTCCTCGGCGGTCATACTGGCAATCCGCGCCTCCGTTAGTTTCAGCACATCGGATGCTTCTCGGTACGCGGGCTGCAAGCGAAGCGCCTGTCTCAAATCCACCACCGCGAATTCATACTTGCCCAACAGATAGTAAGCACTCCCGCGCGCGCACCACGCCTCCGCCAAGTCCGGATTCAGACGAATCGCCTCCGTCCGGTCCGCTAAGCCCCTGTCATGCTGCCCCACTGCATGAAACGATCCGCCCCGGGCCACGTAAGCCTCCGCCATCTCAGGCTTCAGACGAACCACTTCAATGCGGTTCTCCAGCGCCTTTTGGTGTTCCCCCAACTGTGCGTAGATCGCACCCCGCGCCATATAGATTACAACCTCTGTCGGTTCCCGCTTAGCGGCTTCGTCCAAGTCCAACAGTGCCTTCTGCGCCTCACCGGTGCGCTCGAATGCCAGGCCGCGATATAGATGGCCGTGCGGGATGTCCGGACGAAGCCCAATTGCTTTGTCGAAGTCCAGAACCGCCTTGCCGTAATCGCCAATCTGGCCGTACCCGGACCCGCGCAGCAGGTGCGCATCAGCGTCGTCGTTCTTCAATTCCAGACACCGTGATAACTGCTCTACTGCGTCGCGATACCGCCCCATCTCCATGTAGAGCGCGCCCAGCTTTTCATAAGGTTCCGGATTGTCCAACCGCAGCCGGATCGCCTGTGTGTAATCGACAATCGCCTTGTCGGTCTGGCGCATCTTCGCGTACGCCTCGCCGCGAAGCGTATAAACCGCCGAGTTCACCATTTTCAACTCCAGCGTTCGCGTGAAATCGGCCACTGCTGCTTCCGCCTCGCCAAGTTGCAGGTTGGCTTCGGCCCGGCCCAGGTACGCCTCCACATCGGCGGCGTCCACCTTAAGAGCTTCTTCAAAGTCGGGCAGCGCTTCTTTTGCCTTCTTCAGCGCCAACAGATTTCTGCCGCGCCGCCGGTGCGCGGCGGCGCTGTTCGGCGCCAGTTCCAACACCGTGGAGAAACTCTTTACAGCCGGTTCATGCGCACCACTATTCTCGTAGCGGACACCCTCGTCGTAGGCGATTTGCGCCTTCTTGGGAAATCCATTCTCCGCGGCAACGCCGCGCACCGGACAAATCGTGAACAGCACTCCCGCCGTCAATGCCATTCTTCGCATCGGCATTTTCATATTCGTATGGATCAATTCTAATCGATCCCGGGTACGCTGGGATCATAAGGAAGAAATACAGGCAGGAAGAAGAACGGCTAGTGCCGAGACCCCTCAAACCATTGACAATACCCAACTGACAATACCCAACTGACCAAGCCCAACTGACCATGCTCAACTGACCATGCTCAACTGACCATGCTCAACTGACAATGCTCAACTGACCATGCTCAACTGACAATGCCCAACTGACCATGCCCAACTGACCATGCCCAACTGACCATGCCCAACTGACCATGCCCAACTGACCATGCCAAACTGACCATGCCAAACTGACAATACCCAACTGACCATTGGCACAACTGACAATACCCACCTCGGCCAATGGTGGGGCAGACGCCCTCGTCTGCGCGCGAGCCCCTGCTCGCGCTCTTCAGTTCATTCTCAACTCTTACGACGGACAGAACGCTAAGTCGCCAAAGCAAGCCCGGAAAACAACTCCGGCGCTGCAATGGCCAGCGCCGGACATGCCCCCATTTTTCGGCAGGTACACCCGTTCCTGCCTCTTACCCCATTCGCAAGAAATCTATCGCTTCACCGGAATCGTCGTACCCGCTGCCGAAGTTATGCCGCCAATTTGGACTGATACCGGAATGTCGCCATCCGCCGTCGCCGCCGGTATACGGATATTGATCTGATACAGACCGCTGATCAATCCCGGTGTCGCACCGCTGAACAACACATCGGACGCCGCCAGCGTAGTTCCACCCACCGATATCTTCAACGGATCGCGAATCGGCGCCAGAACCGTGCTGCTAGCAAGCTCGCCGGCTTGATAAACCGGGTTCGTCGGACCGAATCCGGTACCAAACAGCGAGATGATCTCCCCCGGTTTCGCGGGCCGGCCACTGGCAACCACACTGGGCTCCGCCACCGGGATCGCAGTATTCCCAATCAGCGCGGCGACGCTGGTGCCGTTGAATGCGAACAGTTGCGGAGCGTAATTCTGCAAGCTGATCGTACCCACGTCGCTGCGGAGTTCGTTCACTTGGCCGGGGTTCGCAATCACCTGCACGTTCACCGTGCCGGTCTGTGCCAGCGTTGGAATCTGAGCGTTGATCTGGTCGGATTGAACATAAGTAACCGGCACCCGCTGCCCTGCTACTTCCACAGCGATACATCCAAGCAGCTTCGGGAATGCACCCCCCACGTAATCGGCAGGGCCGGCCAGCCGGGAACTTCCTGCCACCTGAAAGTCGTTACCAAATATGGAAAGGAGGCTGTTCATCGCCAGCCCGGGCTTCAGTGCCGCGGCATCCACAACCGCGCGCAACAACGGCTTCTTGGTCAGGGTGCAGGCACCACCATTTGAAACTGTTAATGTGCTGGTGTAGATCCGGTCTCCGGTCAGACCGAGGTCTCCATTTGCGGCGTTTCCAGCCGCGTAGAAAACCACATCGCCCACTTCACTGGCTGGTGGATTCCATTCAATCTCGAACGTTTTCGATCCATTCACACCGCCATGGGTGTAGACTTCCCGATGTTCGGCGAACTCAAGTGCTCCATTGCACGGAGAAGTGCCGGTAGGACTGCACTTGACTTGAACATTCGAATCGACGGTAAAGGTGCCGGCCATTTTCTGGTCGTCGCCCTTCAATCGCGCGGTGAGTTGAAACCCCCAGCGCAGCGCCTCCGGATGAAATACAGTCACCTTGATGATCTGCGGAACTCCCGGCTTGTAGGCGGCGGCTTCGATCTTCACGCTTCCAGCTGGATCTGCATTGGCAGGTCCGAACGTATTGTGGCATGCGCTGCAATTCTGACCATTCCGGTCTCCGGGTACTCCGGCGCGCGGGATCGGCGGCCCCGAACTGAACCCGAAGACAGCGATCGGCAGCAACCCGGCGATCAAACAATAAATCAGTTTTTGAGTCTGTTTCCGCAATGTAATTCCCCCATCCTTACAATTAAATTTTCAGAGGCCCCTGAAGCAATCTAGAATGATACTAGGAGTTTTCGGCCCGGAACTTGTTCGGAAGTTGTAACAACATTGTAAAAACTGCGGGCCCCACGGACTGACGGCCTCGCCCAAGCGCGGCAGCCACCCAATAACGGCATCCAGTGTGCCGTCCCGGCGAAGTCTTTACAAAATGCTCCTGGGCGCAAGGTGGGGCATACACCTTGTCTGCGAGCGACCCCCAGGTCGCGCTCTTGCGCCCGTCGTCAACTCTTACCAGCGACAGGACGCTAGGACTTTCAGAACCCTGCGAATCCCTTCATGCCAAACTGCGGCGCCGTGCTCTGCTAGCATAATCTCATGCGCCTTTGGGGAATAAGTTTTACCGTATTTTCTTTTCTCATCTCGAGTGTCGTCTTCGGGCAAGGGACAACCTCCCGGCTGGTTGGAGTAGTTTCCGATCCATCGGATGCCTCGATTGCCAACGCCGCCGTGCGGCTGGTGAATCAGGGCACGGGCACAACTTTCACCACCACCACATCGTCTGCCGGCGCGTACACGTTCGAAGCACTGCAGCCGGGAATGTACGAGGTGACAGCGGAGGTTCCGGGTTTCCGCAAGTTCGTTTCACGAGACATCAACGTTACGATCGGACAGCCGGCAACCGTCAACATCGCGCTCGCCGTAGGCGCCGTTGCCGACGTTCTCGAAGTCAGCGGCGCGGCTGAGGCAGTGCAGACAAGCTCCTCCGGGAACCTTGGCAACGTAATCGAAGAGCGAACGATTAAAGATCTGCCGATTGTCGGAACCCGCGGCCGGAATCCGATCGGTCTTGTAGACCTTCAGCCCGGCGTCATCGATACACAATCCATAAGCGGCGGAGCGGTGGTCGTCTTCGGTTCGCGCGATCGCGCCTTCAACATCACTCTCGACGGAATTGACAACAACGAAAGCAGCAGCGGCGGCTCAAACTTCGCTCCCTTGCGCACCAATCCCGACTCGCTCGCTGAGTTTCGCCTCA
>JANXXV010001040.1 GCA_025350445.1 Bryobacteraceae bacterium
GTAACGTACTGATTTTACTGAACCGTGACCGTCAGGGAGCGGTAACGAAAAGCTGGGATTACGGCAAAATCACAAGGTGAACTGCCGTTTTTAGGTTCAAGGATCCTGTCCGTTCAAACCGGCTGGGTTGCGTTTCAGGCCGGCCCGATTGAATCGTTCATACCGGCCGGAGCGGCTTGCCGGACCCGGCCGCGCACAGGTCCGGGATTGCCCTACTTCGAGAATGCTTCGAAAGAACTGCGGGATGCCATTTCGAAGTTTGATGCGAGTGCGGGACGCGAAGGTCTGGATGCGATTCTTTCCGGCGCCCGCCGGGACGACGCACTTACACTTTGGCGCCTTGTTATCCGAACGTCGGGCGAAGAGCGCGAATTGGTTGTTCGCCGATTCGCGAACCTTGTTCCGGGAATAGATGAAGCCGGGCTTCGGGCCGGGAACAGCAAGGCCGCCGACCAAGCATGCGACGCTCCAGGACTCGGTGGCGCGACTTGGCGGCGTAGCTGGAAGCATAGTTGGCAGTCGCCGTAAGATGGCGGCGCGACCGCGCCGCGTTGATCGAATTTGACCGCCGTGCGGTTAGGTGCGCCGCAGTATCCAGTGCCAAACCATCCATGAAGACGGCACATACACCAGCGCGTAGATCACAAGAAATTTCCGGATACTCCGTGCGGGCGGCAGAAAGGCGGCGAGCAGGTAGATAGCGGCCATGATGAAATAGAAAGCCAGATCCGACAGCCCGGCATCGTTGGCACCGTGGCGCAGGTCAACCGTGAAGAAATTCAACAGCCACAAGGCGAACAGTAGCGGCCCGATATGGATATGCGATCCGTGGCCTACTGTGGCGGTCTTAACGGAAGGGGTTGACGACGCGAACCCGTCCGTACTGTTGTCCATCCTTCAAGTCCTCCGAGAAGACCGTCTTGGCGCCCAAAGATTCGGCGGCCGTCAAAATCGCTGCATCCCAGTAAGATATGACAAAGCGCTGTGATACTTCCACCGCTATTTTCACGAACTGCCGGTCAATGGCCTGGCATGGAAATTCCGCCCACTGTTCGATCCATTCCAAGGCTTCGGCGGTTGTGAGCGGCGTCGCGGCCTTTCGTACGACAGTTACAAAAAACTCCTGCAACACCTGAGCGGAGATGCCGAAGTCTTCTGTCTGGATGAGCCTCAGAGCCTGGCGCCGTTTCGGCTCGTCCCTACCTGCTCCGATGGCAGCGTAGACCAAGACGTTTGTGTCGAAGAACACCTCAGCGTTCATGCAGATCGTCTCGGCGCCAAGTCTTGTCGCCGAGTTGACCTTGAGACTGTTGACTCAATTCCTGTAACCGGCTACGAGCCCGGCGCGCTCGATCTTCATGTTGCGCCACGTTGCCCAGGTATTCACGGACCAGGGCATTTACGCTGGAATTCCGTTCGGCAGCATAGCGCCGCACGGTCGTCAACACCTCGTCCTCTACGCTAAGCGTGATGTTCTTCATGCACACAGTATACGTGTAACTGTGTGAACAAAGCAATACCCTATTGCTTAATGATCGACCCGTCCCGCTTCCGCACCTCGCCCCAACCGCCGTTGTACTGCTGGCGTTCGCCGCGCTCGCCGGTGCCGAAGGGATACTTCGCGGCGGCCTTCTCGTCGATCTCGATACCCCAGCCGGGGTTCTCGTTGGCGTAGAGGTAGCCATCCTTCATCTCCGGGCATCCTTTGAATACCTCCTGGAGCCGCTCGCTGAAGGGACTGTATTCCTGCACGCCGAAGTTGACGCTGACCAGATCGAGCGCCACGTTCGCAGCGTGACCGATGGGCGATACGTCGCCGGGGCCATGCCATGCCGTCTTGACGCCGAAGAGCTCGCCTAGAATCGCCACCTTTCTGCACGGAGTGATGCCGCCGGCTTGTGAAACGTGGATGCGGATGTAATCGATGAGGCGCTCGGCGATCAACGGGCTCCATTCGTGTGGACTGTTGAATAGCTCGCCCATGGCGATGGGAGTGGCGCATTGCTGGCGGATCTGGCGGAAGTAGGCGATGTCCTCAGGCGACAGCGGATCTTCCATAAAGAAGAGCTTGAACTTTTCGGCGTCCTTGCAAAACTGGACCGCCTGGTTCGGGGTCACGCGTTCGTGAACGTCGTGCAGCAGTTCGATGTCTTCGCCCAGATCCTTGCGGCAGGCCTCGAACATTTTGAGGGCACGGCGGATGTACGGCGCGGGCTCATAGACCGGGGCGTTGTGCAGGGCTTTCACTTTCACTTCGGACCGGCCCGCTCCATAGCCTGCCATGCCGGCCACGCCAATTTGCACGCGAACGTGACGGAAGCCGCGGCTCATATAGCTGCGGACGCTGTCGATCACTTCGGGGATCTCGTTGCCGGAGGCGTGGCCGTAGCAGTCGGCCGCCTCGCGCAGTTTGCCGCCGAGTAATTGGTACACGGGCATGCCGGCCTGGCGTCCCTTGATGTCCCATAGGGCCTGATCGACGCCGCTGATGGCGTTGTTCAACACCGGGCCATTGCGCCAATACGAGCTGTTGTAGAGTGCCTGCCACGTATCGTCGATGCGATCCGCCGGTTTGCCGATCAGGAACGGCTTGGCGTAGCGATTCACCGCTTCCACGACGAGGTCCGCGCGCTGCGTGAAGGTGGCGCAGCCGTAACCGTACAATCCGTCCTGGTCGGTTGTGATCTTCACTACCGCTAACCGCAGACCGGCCGGGGCGGTGGCGATTACGCTCACATCCTTGATCTTGGGCGATGGTGTGCCTCGTGTGGCCCTGGCTACCTTTTCCTGCGCGGCGGCTTCCCTGGGCGACATAAACGCGGCGGCTGCTGCTCCGCTGGCCATCTTGAATAAATTGCGGCGGTTCATTTCCTGCTCCCCTCTTCGATCAGCTTCTTCAGCCGGTCCATTTCCTGGTGAATCTGCTTCTCTCTCGACACCAACGTGATTACATATATCACAAGGACCGCCCACGCTGCGGCGAATCCATAAAACATATAGGTGAAGTTTCGTGAGTCCATGATTCCTTCTAGATTTCGTGAGCTTGACGGCGGAATCCGTCGAGCAACCGTTGGGTGTTTTCCTGCCTCAATCGGATGCTGAGTAAGATGAGAGCGAAGACGCCCAAGGCCAGCAGGTTCCAATACGCGGCTGGCTGCATTCCCGGGGCCATGCCGCCGCCTCCGCGAATGGTGAGTACCGGGCCGGGGTGTTGTGTACGCCACCACTCGATGGATTTCCAACTGATGATTACACCGGGAAAGGTGAAGAGCGAGATGACGGCCGAGTAGCGGGCGCGCGCTGTCGGTTCCTCAATGGCACGACGGAATATGAGATACGCGGCATAGGCGAGCCAAGACACGAGAGTGGACGTAAGTCTGGCGTCCCATGCCCACCAGATTCCCCAGATGACCCTTGCCCAGATCATCCCTGTTATTAGCACGACTGCGCCGAACGCGAGAGTCAGCTCCGTGGCGGATACCGCGAATGCATCCCACCACAGATTGCGCCGGTAGAGATACATGATGCTGCCAATGAGCGATAGGAAAGAGCAGAGGCCGGCAGCCATGGCGGACGGGAAATGGAAGGTGAAGATCCGCCAAATGGCGCCCTGGTTGGCCTCGTCCGGCAAGACCAGCAGAATATTGTAAAGGTTCACGACCAGCAGCACAGCCACGGCCGCGCCGAGTACATAGACGATTTTTTCGCGCATAAGTTAACCTACTAAGACGGTATCCACAAGAGCCAAGCCTAACAGAGTATAAATCAGATCGAAGCCGGCCAGCAGCTTCAACCACGGGTAGTAGTCGGGCGTGAGCGGCTCACCAACTGCGAGAAGTGTGGTGAGTTGGATGGCTGCCAGCAATCCGGGGATCATGATCGGATACACCAGCGTCGGCAGCATCAACTCGCGGAGCCGCATGTTCACGGTAAGCGCGCTGAACATGGTGCCCACGACAGTGAGGCCCCATGTGGTCAAGACCAGGACCAGCAGCAACATGCCAAACTGCTTGGTCCAATTCACGTTGTAGAAGAGGCCGAAGATGGGCAGAGAGACTATCTCCACGGTGATCAGGATCAGCATGTTCGCCATCACCTTTCCCAAGAACAGTGCGCTGGGCGGCAAGGGTGAGGCGATCAATGCGTCCAGGCAATCGTTGGGCAGTTCGCGGGCGAAGCTGCGGTTTAGCACGAGGGCTCCAGCGAAGGCGAATACAAGCCAAAGCAGTCCGCCGCATATGGCGCGGGTTTCCTCCGCGGTGGGGTCGAAGGCAAAGCTGAACAGCAGCAGAATGACGAGCGAAAAGGACAGCGATGCGTTGATGGTCTCTTTGCCGCGCAACTCGGCGCGCAGGTCTTTCCCTGCGATGACCAAACTCTGACGTATGAATCTCAAAGTACTATTTTGCGCACAACCGCACGGGCGGGCGCTCCGTCGCCGCCCAGAATCTTCAATGGGAGACAGATCAGGTCGTAGCTACCCGGTTCGACCCCGGCTAGATCCAGGCCTTCGATCACCCAGATTCCAGCGCCAAGCAAGATCTGGTGCGTCTCCACTCCGTCGCGTTCATAGGCTCCGATGGACAGGTAGTCGATGCCGACGGTTTGTACTTTTCGTTCCACCAGGTGCCGCGCGGCGGCGGCGTTGCAGTGTACGAAGGTGGTCTTGAATGTCGCGGGGTCCCAGAGGTTGCGGGTCTTGAAGAGGATTCGTTCGCCGGGTTGAATGTCGTGTCTGATGAGTTCTTCAGGGACGATGACTTCCGGATGCTCAATCTGGATTACGCGGGCCGGACCGATGCCGGCGGTCAACGGCATTTGGTCTATGCTCTCGCGGTTGTTGACGAAGTGCAGCGGGGCGTCCATGTGGGTGCCGGTGTGGGCGCTCATCATCAGGCGCCTGGCGTTGCAGATGTCGCCGAGGTCCATGTCGAGGGCGCGCGCCATGGAGGGCACGGGGTCGCCAGGCCAGTGGGGCATTCCGGAGTGCAGCGGGACGGAGATGTCGATCCAGTTGCTCAAGCGCCAGGACCACTTGCTGACGCGCGTGGCTCGGTTACGCATTCCGAGCCGTGACCGTGAGGGAGCGGTTGCACAGTTTGTTTCATGGAGAGGTGTTAGCGCTCGATGATCGGCCGCAACGGACGATAGTAGATGTTGCGGAACGCCACCGGGCCGTGATCGCCTTGCAGCATGATGGGATTCATGGCCGCTTCCGGGATGCTCATCGAGGCGCGGGTTGGGCCATCGACTTCGACGTTGTCCTGGACCACAAGTCCGTTGTGCAGCACATGGATGAACTTGCCATTTTCTGCCTTCTTGCCGGCTGCATCGAAGCGGGGAGCGCGGAACCAGATGTGATACGACTGCCATTCGCCTGGAGCGCGGCTGGCATTCACTTTCGGGGCCGAGCCGCCAACGCCTTTGTTGTCGATCCATTTGTGATAGACGCCACCGCCGTCGGAAGAAGTCATCTCATGCGTAGAACCGAAGCTGTCGAAGACCTGAATTTCGTAGAGGCCATGGAGGTAGACTCCGGAGTTCGATCCTTTGGCGAGCATGAATTCGACGTAGAGTTCGATGTCGCCGAATTTCTGTTCGGTGACCAGATTCACGGTCCGGCCCGTGAGGCTGTTGAGAATGCGGTCGCCGGGTTCCTTGATTGCGCCCAGGCGGGTTGGGCCGAGCAGTCGATCCCACCAGACGCCTTTGGTAGTGAGCCACTCGTGCGGTTTGCCGTCCACTCCGATCCAGCCGCTGAGGTCGGTTCCGTTGAGCAGGGGCTTCCATCCGTCTTCCACCAGATAGGGGGCGTCGCCGTGCGATTCCCCGTCGTTAAAATTCGGATGACGCTGGGCTTGGAGCGTGGCACAGCCCAGTAAGAGGATTAGAAGCGTGGTTCTCATGCGCTATTAATTCTCTGCTATCTGCCGGGCCGACGCAAATCCCGGCTAGTATGAATTGGTGGCAAGCTCCTACGACTTCGGGTTCCAACGTATCAACCGTTTCCTCTTGCGCTGGACCGCTATTGTGTTTCTGGCGGGATTGTTTGCGGCCAATGTTTACCGGGCCGCCACGCAATCGCTGACTATCGATGAAGCGTTCACTTACCAACTCTATCTGGCGAAGAACCTGCGCGCGATTTTGACGGAATACGATGCAAACAACCATGTGCTTTATACGCTGCTGGCGAAGTTGTCGGTGGGGATGTTTGGAACGGGTGAGTTTGCCATCCGGCTGCCTTCGGTGTTGGGAGGGCTGGTTTATTTCTATGCGGTTTTCCGGGTTTGCTGGTTCTTCTTTGCGGACCGGTTCTTGTTTGTTGTGGGTGTTGCCGCGCTCACGTTGAATCCGTTTGTGTTGGACTTTCTGTCGGCTGGCCGGGGGTACGGACTGGGCCTGGCGTTGTGGATGCTGGGGCTTTGGTTCCTGTTGGATGGCCGGCTGGAACGCGCAGGCGCTTCATTCGGGCTGGCGATGGCAGCGAATCTGACGATGGTGTTTCCCGGCGCGGGTTTGATTCTGGCGTATGGGATTTGGGCTACCGCTCCCTCACGGTCGCGGCTCGGATTGGACAGCGATGCGGGCCGTGAGGTTGGCGGGTACGGTTCGTGGGAGATTGTGGACCGTTTGATTCTGCCGGCTGTTGCAGCTTCGTTTATTGTCTTGGTGATTCCGCTGGCTAACATGAAGCCGGGTAGTTTTTATGCGGGTTCAGAGACGTTGTGGCGCGGGGTGCAGACGGTGGTCACAATGTCGTTGCGGCATCACATGACTGTGATTCCGGATGTGCAGATCATGCTGCTGAACTTGCTTTTTCCGGTAATGCTGGTGTGTGTTGTGGTGCTGGCGATGCGGCCACATCCTCAACTTGCTTTGCTGGGCGGGGCTTTGGGGTTGACCATCGTGCTGCTGGTGCCGGCGCACTACGGGGCGCACTTGCTGTATCCGGAAATGCGGACTGGGTTGTATTTGTGTCCGCTGTTCACTCTGGTTTATCTGCTGGCCATGCGGGACCGGAAGATCTGGTGGGGGGTGCCGTTGTGGTTGCTGCTGGGGCTCTACGCCTTCGAGTGGAACACTTCGCATTACGCCGAATGGAAGTTCGATGCGGGGACTAAGCGGATTTCGGAACTGCTGCGTGATCGCCATCCACGACGGGTTGGCGCGTCGTGGGAGTTGGAGCCGGCGCTGAACTACTATCGTGTTCGGTATCGCATGGACGGGATGGAGCCGGTAGCGCGGAGCAGCCCCGATGGCGACTACGACTGCTATGTGCTGCTGCCTTCCGACTACGGCGTTATTTCACGACGGCGGTTGAAGGAAGTTTACCGGGATCCTCTTTCAGAGGCGGTGCTGGCTGCACCTTAACTATGAAGTAAGGTGAGGCGACCCGCGGGTCCGGCAGCAACCAGCCGGGGGAGTGCGCCGGGAGGACTTCGAAGTAATAGACGAGGTCGTGATCCAGCGTGAGCGCGGCGGCTGGGATGGTGAAGTGACCGGTGTCGTTTTCGACCGTGGGTCCGTAGTGGAGAATGACCCGGAAGCCATGGGGCGCCTTGAGCGTGATGGCGAGCGGCTGGTTTGCGAATGCAACCGGCGGCGGGATGTGCTCCATTGGCGGACGGGGTTGCATTGCGGGCCAGGGTTGCGGGGGTTGTTCGGCGTGTTCCGATTGTTCGTATTGTTTGACGCGGTCTTCGATTGCTTTGACGTTTGGCTGAGACGTTGTCTGATCGAGGGGATATTTGTTGGCGATGCGTTCCCACTGGCGGGCGGCTCCGCGGATTTCGCGCTGCGCGGCGTAGAGACCCGAATCGGCGCCGGTTTGTTCAAAGACTTCCAGTTGGTCGGCGGCCATTTGCATGCGGGCGTAGTATTTCGCTACGGCGGCCAGGGAGAGGAAATCCGCTTCGGACGACGTCCATTCTTTGTTGGCGGGGTCGATTGACTTCTTGGCGGTCTCGACGGTCCGCTCCAGGTTGAGGGCTAGCCTTTGGAAATGCGCTGCCGCTGCAACGGGTGTTTGTGTCGTCGATGGGATTCCTTTGACGCGATTCCGCACGGCTTCTTTTACGTTTGTATTGGGCAGCTCTATTGTGGTGTTGCGGTAGGCTTCGAGGGCGTCCGCGGCGGCGGGTCCGAAACGGCGCTGGAGTTCGGCGAGCCACACTTTATCCGGCGTTTGGATGTCGTAGCCAAGGCGGCCCCAGAGCATGTAAAAGAGCCAGAAGCGTTCGGGATCGGGTGGGGCATCAAGCTCAAAGCCCGTCGAGCCGTTGATGGTGAAGAGGGGCACGGTGCGGCGGACATAGCCAGGGTCGCCCCAGAGCAGCTTTGGTTCGAAGGCTGGTTTGGTGTAGCTGGACGAGAGGCGGATCGGGATGCCGGCTTGCTTTGCGGCTTCCACCAGGCTTGGTTTTGTTTGGGCGCTACCCAGTTCCAGAGTCACCAAGTGGCCAGACCGGCGGATGAGATCGAAGGCTTGCTCCGGATTCGATTGCAGGTGGATGGCTCGAATGTTCTTGCACCTGGTTAGAATGGCGGCGAGGTTCCTGGCTTCGGCTAGGAACGTGAGTACGAAATCTATGCCGTGATCGTTGGCAATCTGGGACATCTCGTCTATCCGTTCGAGGTCTGGGACTTGGGCCACGACAACGTTTAGACGGTTGAATCGGTTTCCGGCCAGCATTTGAATGTAGCTGGTCCAGAATTCCTTGGGTTGATTTTGGTAGCCGATGCGGACACCGCGGAGTTGGCAAACCGGGAGGACTTTCGCTGGGGAAAGCTTTCCGCTGGCGCGGATTTGTTCGGCGGCATCGAGCAGGCCGTACATCAGGCCGCGGAGGTCGCCGCCAAAGATGCGAGGGCCGTCAATGCGGTAGGATTCCGATGGGCTGTCAACAGACATCTCCGTGATCACGCGGAGGAGGGCTGGCTCCATTTTGCGGGCGGCTAAGGCGGCGTTTAATTCGGCGCGGCCGAATTCGAGAGGTCCGGCTGCGGCCGCGGCGGCGATGATGAGGAGCAGTAGAACGCCCTTAGCGCGGCTAGTGAAATATTCCACGTTTTCCGGAAGTGAAATCTTCCCATTGGCCGAATGCTTTCATTTGCTCGTCCAGTTTGGTGTCGGTGAGAAGCTTCTGAACCTCTGAGCGCGTTTGCCGCCGCAGCCGTTCGGGGTCGTCGGCCAGGCCCCAAATTAACGCCGAGGCGATGGCAATGGTTGTCTTCATCTCGCGCTGATTTACGCGGTCGAAGGTATCGGATTCGGCGTGATAGTCGGGCAGGTACGGGGCTGGATCCTGAATCCCAACGAGGTTGGGTACGCCTGAAAGCAGGAAGTCGAAATTGTCCGTCCCATCGATGGCGTCGGTAAGGTGATCGGTGGCGGAGAATGCGGCCACTGCGGATAGCGCGCGGTTTACCGGCGAGCGCAGTTCCTCGCGCCCGTTCAGATAGAATCCCGTGAGATGCCCTGAGCCGGTATCGAAGGTGACGCTGGCTGCATGTTTATCCAGTTCGGCGTGATGCCGTTCCACGTAGGCCCGCGATCCCCACATACCCTGTTCCTCGCCCATGAACAGGACGAAGCGGATGGTGCGCCGCGGAATCACGCCAAGCTGTTTGAACGCCCGAGCCACATCCAGCACCAGGGCGACGTTGGCTCCGTTGTCCTCCGCGCCGGTTCCCAAATCCCAGGAATCGAGATGCGCGCCGATGAGTACCACTTCGCCAGGCTTTTCGCGGCCGCGGAGTTCGG
>JANXXV010000044.1 GCA_025350445.1 Bryobacteraceae bacterium
CATTGGCAAGCGCCGCATCCAGCGCCGCGTGGTTCTCCGCTTCGGTGACCAGCACTAAGTCTACGCCAAGTAAAAACACAGAGCAATTCCGCATACCGAGTTCCCTGTATCGGGCCAAGACGCGTTCCGGCACATTGCGATGGGCTTCGAGATACCGCTCCAGGCACTCGGGTTTGAGACGAGCTACGGATACTCTTCTCTCCATCTTTATGCCACCAATTCCCGCAGATCAGAAATCCAGTAGTCGGGCTCGAAGCGGGCCATTGCTTCCTGATTCCCGTACCCGTATTTTACTCCGCAGATTTTGACTCCGGCGCGCCTGCCTGCCTCCATATCCGGGGCCGCATCGCCCACCAGCAAGCATTCTTCGGCGCGCACGCCAAGCATTTTGAGCGAGGCGTAGATCACATCCGGCTCGGGTTTTGAGGGAAATCCGTCGGTGCCCTGGACGTGATCAAAATAGGGTAGCAGGCCAAACATCTCAAGGATGATTCTGGTGGTTGGCGTGCCCTTGGTAGTCGCGGTGGACTTCCTGCCGCCCAATCCCGCCAGCGCCTCCTGAACTCCAGGATACAACCGGGTGGCTGCATGTTTGCGGGCCGGATAAACGGCCCGGTACTCCACGATCAACTGTTCAATTTGTTCGGAGGACTTCTCGGGAAACAGGTCTTGGAAGAGGTCGATGAGGTGGTAACCGATGTAGTGCTTCAGGAACGAATCGTCCACGGCATTTTGCGAGGTTTTCGCTAGAACGGTCTGGATGGCTCCGCAGATATCGGCTGCGGAGTCCACCAGAGTGCCGTCGACGTCAAACAGGTAAACCGGAAATGCCGGGATCACGCAGGGAGCGGAGGCTGTCCTTCCGTCAGGCCTGGCATCCGGACGCCGCCGTCGGAGCGAAGTATCTGCTGCGGCTTCGGGTCTTCCGAGTTCTTCGGCGTATCCACCGGCTTCAAGGTCCCACCATCGATCAGGATCTTCACCTCGGCGCCATCAAGGACTTCGCGCTCCAGCAGAGCCAGCGCAATTCGTTCCAGCGCGTCCGCCCGTTCCTCAATCAGAACCTTAGCCCGCGCGTAGCCGATCTGCACCAGCTTGTGCACTTGCTCGTCGATCCGAATCGCAGTGGATTCACTGTAATCGCGGTGTTGGGCTATTTCGCGGCCCAGGAATATTTGCTCTTCTTTCTTACCGAAGCTCATGGGACCCAGATCGCTCATACCCCATTCGCAAACCATCTTGCGGGCCATCTCCGTCGCGCGCTCGATGTCGTTACCGGCGCCGGTGGTGATGTGCTTCATGAACAACTCTTCGGCAATGCGCCCACCCATTAGGATGGCAAGCTGCGCGCTGAGGTATTCCTTGTTGTAGCAGTGCTTGTCATCCAGCGGCAGCTGCATGGTCAAACCCAGCGCCATACCGCGTGGAATGATAGTGACCTTATGCAGCGGGTCGGCTTCCGGAATCAGCATGGCAACCAGCGCGTGACCGGCTTCGTGATAAGCGGTGTTCTTCTTTTCTTCATCGCTGATGATCAGCGACTTCCGCTCCACGCCCATGATCACTTTGTCTTTCGCAAGTTCAAAATCGATTTGCGACACGACTTTGCGATTCTGCCGGGCAGCGACAAGTGCAGCTTCGTTGACCAGGTTCGCCAGGTCCGCACCGGTGAAGCCAGGCGTACCACGAGCGATTACAGCCAAATTGACATCGTCGGACAGAGGGGTTTTCTTCGTATGGACGCGAAGAATCATTTCCCGGCCCTTCACGTCCGGACGGCCCACTACCACGCGCCGATCGAAACGGCCAGGCCGCAGAAGCGCGGGATCAAGGACATCCGGGCGGTTCGTGGCCGCTACCAGAATCACGCCTTCATTCGATTCGAATCCGTCCATCTCCACCAGCAACTGGTTGAGGGTCTGTTCGCGTTCATCGTGACCACCACCCAGACCGGCTCCGCGATGACGTCCCACCGCATCGATTTCGTCGATGAACACAATACACGGGGCGTTCTTCTTGCCCTGTTCGAAAAGATCGCGAACGCGGCTTGCGCCAACGCCGACAAACATTTCCACGAAATCCGAACCGGAGATCGAGAAGAACGGCGTATTCGCCTCCCCGGCGATCGCACGGGCAAGCAATGTCTTACCGGTGCCTGGAGGTCCGATGAGCAGCACACCCTTTGGAATGCGGCCTCCGAGTTTCTGAAACTTCTGCGGCTCGCGAAGGAATTCAATGATTTCAGCCAGTTCTTCCTTGGCCTCTTCCACACCAGCCACATCCTTGAACGTAACTTTCTTCTGCTGCGAAGAGTGCAGCCGCGCCCGGCTCTTGCCGAAGCTGAGCGCTTTATTCCCTCCGCTCTGCATCTGCCGCATCATGAAAATCCAAAATGCCAGCAAAAGTACAAAAGGCACCGCGTTCAGAAGGATGGAAACCCAGTTGTTACCGGAAGTATCCTTGATCTCTACATTAACGTCCTTTTCGCGGAAGGTCTTGTAGACATCGGGAAAATTTACAGGGATCATCGTGTGGATCGCTGCGCCGGCGTCGTTGCGATACGTAGCCTGCACTTCATTGCCAGTGATTTTCACCGACTTGATCTTCAGCGCTTCC
>JANXXV010000046.1 GCA_025350445.1 Bryobacteraceae bacterium
ATCAGATCGACATATTGCGATTCGAAGCGGCCGTGGATTTCGGTGTCGCGGGTATAGTTTTTGGGATTGTCGCCTTCCCAGCCATCGTGGTGCTTGGAGTTGTGCAGCGGCATGGCGGCGTCGGCGATGTAGTGGCCCAGCCAGCCGATGTAAAACGCGACGTCGGTGGCAAGGAACTCTTTGATCCTTGCGGGGTCTGCCAGCAGCGGCGAGGTGGGTGCGTAAAAGGCCGCAATGTCGCGCACTCCGGCTGCGGGCGTCTTGACGCCTGCGAAGCGATACAGGCGCATCCCCGCTTTCATGCGTTCATAGCCTTCCATCATGGAATAGGCCTGCAGGCCGGTGTAGCGAATGTTGAGCAGCCGGGCGCGTTCCGGGTCCGTCTTGCCGACCCGCAGATACTCATCGTAAACGCGCAGCGTGAATTCGGTGCGGGAGCGTGGAACCTCTTTGATGAAGTCGAACGATTCGGTGTACCAGCCGTGGTTTGGATCTTCCGAGACCCGCAGAAACGGCTCGGTCATGCCGCGCCAGAGATCGGGCACGGTGCCCAGATGGCCGACGTAGGCCTTCATAGGGCGTAGAAACTCAGGGCCGCCGGTGCCGATGCTTTCGATGGCGGCCAGGTTGGCGACGGTGTGGCCGCGTAAGCCCCAGGCGCCCGCGTGTCCGGGTTGCAGTAATAGAGCCGCCAGAAATACAGCTAATGTGCGTGGCATGGTTTTAGAAGTAAATCTTGAGTGCAAGCTGAATGCTGCGGCCCGGTAAAGCGGACGTGATGGTTCCGAAGGTCGCGCTGGAAGCATTGGTATCCGGCGGGTTATAGTTCACGTGGTTGAACAAGTTGAACAGATCGGCGCGGAACTGGACGTAGCGCTGTTCGCCGATGGGAAAATCCTTGGCTGCGGTGATGTCCCAGTTTTGCAGGCCGGGTCCGTAAATGGTGTTGCGGCCGGCGGTGCCGTAGGGTCCGGCGGCGGGACGGAAGGCGGCGGTGTTGAACCACAGGTTGGAGCTTTTATTACCGAGGTCCGGGTTCACGCCCGCCACCACGTCGCCGCGCTGCGTGCGCTGGCCGCCCAACTGGCAGTTGGTGCAAGTGGAGCTGGCGACGGTGGCCGGCAGGCCCGTGCGCCAGTTCCAGATACCGGCCAGTTCCCAGCCGCCTAATACGTTCTGCGTCAACAGGGAAGGCCCGCTCATATAACGGCGGCCGCGTCCGAATGGAAGCTGATAGATAAAGCTGGTGACGGAATTGAGCTTGACGATATTGGCACTGAGGCCGCGTTCGCTGTTGTAATCGTAGGCGTTTTGCGGCGTGAGGGAACCGTTGGCGTCGTTCCAGGCGGCGGCGTTATCGATGCCGCGATTCCAGGTGAAGGAGTTCAACAGGCTGATGCCCTGCGCGAAGCGGCGTTCGAGGCGTGTTTGAAATGCGTTGTAGTTGCTGGTGCCGCCGGAATCCATGTATTCGATGTCGGCGTAGGCGGGGAAGGGGCGGCGCGCCTGCAGCGTGGTGCCGGGTCCGGGAAGGCGGGCCTGATTGCCGTTCCAGAACCGGGTGAGGTGGGTGCCTTTATTGCCGACATAGCCGGCTTCGAACAGCAGATTATTTGCCAGTTCATATTGCACGGTGAGGTTGAACTGCTGCACGTAGCCGTCCTTCAGCTTCGGGTCGTTGGCGCGCAGAATCTGGTCGGTGGTGAGGGCCGAGCCGAAGAAGTCCGCCGGCGGTCCGGTTTCAAACGTCAGCGGATAGCCGCCGCCGGGGATGATGTGGGTCAGGTCATGAACGTACGGAGGATTTTCGCCGAGCAAGCCTTCGCGGCCCTGCCGGTTGGTCAGGTTATAGAAGATGCCATAGCCGGAGCGGATTACCATTTTTCCGGTTGGTGTCCAAGCCAGGCCTATGCGGGGCGAGAAGCCGAGGCGCTGGGGATTCACTAGCGCGCGGTCATACGCGCTGCCGTCCTTGGCTTGAATCAACTGCCCGGTTTGCAGGCTGAAGTTGGCCAGGTGGTTGAACTTCTCTTTAACAGGCGTGCCGTACTCATAGCGCACGCCCAGGTTCAGAGTGAGATTGCGCGCGATGCGGTAATCGTCCTGAAAGAAGGCGCTGGTGATCTGTTTCCGGTTGTAGATTTTTGTGAAGGACGTCTGGGTGTAGGCAGCGGGCGTTCCCATGAGGAAATCGGCCCAGGCGTTTCCGGTCAGCCCGGGCGAGGTGGCGGGATTGCTCTGGCTGAAAGTGAAGGTGCCGCGCAACGAGGACACATCGAGAATCGCCGTCTGGATGTACTGTTCGTCGAAGCCGATGCGGATGTTCTGCTTGCCGCGTGTCATGGAAAGGGTTGCATTGGCGATGTAGACGTTCGGAATCTGGAACTGGGGCGTGGAAGTGGTGCTGCCCAATGCCGAGAGTCCGGAAATGCTGAATTTCGGCCAGCCGGCGTTGATCTCAGGACCGCCCGGCAGGTTGGGAATGCCGGTGATCTTGGTGGAGCTGGGCGAACCGAAATTCGGCGGCGAAACGTTGGCGCCCAGGCGGGTGTAGGCGGCGCGGACTTCCAGCAGCGTAGTAGGCGCCAGGGAAACCGTGTTGCCGATCACCGCGTTCTGGCCGCGGGTGGCGGTGGCGCCGAAGCCGTCGTTAAAGCTGCCTTCGGCGTAGCCGGCAAATTGGGCGGGGCGGAACAGCGTCAGATCCGAGAAGCTGTAGCGTCCGAACAGGCGCCATTGCGAACCGAGGTATTGGTCCACGCGGAGATCGAATTTGTCAGACCGCGTGGTGTTGGTGACGGTGTTGGTATAGGCGCTGGGTACGGTATTGAAAGGGCTGGGAGTGGGCTTGGGAAAGTTGGGGTCGGCCAGCAGGCGGCGCGTTACCGGGCTCCAGCGGCTGGCGGGGATCAAGTTGCCGGGGAAGGGAAGGCCGGTGGTTGGGTCCACGGGAATCTGCTTGATGGCGGCCGGGTAGGACGAGGCGATGCGGGAGAAATCGCCAGCCCGCAGATCGAGTGTGGGGACGATTGCCTGGTAGGTGACGCCCTGGCCCTGACGCTCGCCTTCGTAGTTTACGAAGAAGAAGGTCTTGTCGCGGCGGATGGGGCCGCCGATGTTGCCGCCGAACTGATTGAAGCGCAGATTCGGCTTCACGCCTCCAATGGTGGGCGTCCAGCCATGGGCGTCCATCGCATCGTTGCGGAAGAATTCCCACAGGGTGCCGTGCAGGCGGTTAGTGCCGCCCTTGATGGTGACGTTGATCACGGCGCCGGCGCTGCGGCCGTATTCGGCGGAGTAGCTGTTGGTGAGCACCTTAAACTCTTCCAGCGCGTCCACGGACGGGCGGATTACATCCACGCGCTCGCCGCGGAAGCTGGTGGCATTGGAATTGTTGTCCACGCCATCGAGCAGGTAATTGTTCTGCAGCGTGCGGTTGCCGTTGACGCTGATGGCGCCGCCCAGGCGCTGGGCCGGGTTAAAGGTGGTTCCCGGAACCAGCAGCACCAGTTGCGTGTAGTCGCGCTGGTTTAGCGGCAGTTCGCGGATCATGGCGCCTTGGATCACCTGGCCGCGGGCACTGGTTTCGGTTTCCAGCAGCGGCGTGGCCGATTCGACGGTAACCTGTTCGGAAATCTGTCCGGTTTCGAGCGCGATATCCACGCGCAGACGGTCGCCGGTGCGGAGGTCGAGTTCGCTGGTTTTGGCGGTGCGGAAGCCGTTGTGTTCGGCGGCGACAGTGTAATGTCCGGCGCGCAGACTGGGGAAAGAGTAGGCGCCCTGGTCATTGGCGGTTTCGATGCGCTCGACGTTGGTTTCCACGCTGCGCAGTGTCAGTTTGGTTCCCGGGACAACGGCGGAACTGGCATCGCGCACCGTGCCGACGACATCGCCGTATTCAAACTGGGCATGCAGCAGCATGCTCACAAAGAGGAATACCAAGACTAGTCTCATAGGTTAGTAAAGGTAGCAGCGCAGGCTTACAGCGTGGTGAAGATTGGGTAAATATCTGTTGACCTGCGGAGGGTGCGGGTGCGGCTCAGCGATATTTTAGATCTTCGCAGCAAAAACTCTAACAATCTATTCACTCGCCGATATGCATGTTGCGACCTGATTAAGACCGCATACCGGCGCTGATGTCCGGTGAGGGAAAACCTCAAGAAGAAAAAGGATGGTTAAAATGAACTTACCGGCATTCAAGAGCTACTGTGCTCGAACAGGTATCTCAATATTCGCACTTACAATTTTCGCGGGGAATATGCAGGCGGTCAATGTGCTGCTTTCCACGGTACCTCCTGCAACTACAAGTCCTGCTGTAGTCACTCTTACTTGCAGCACCGTTACCGGGCCCGGCGCAGCCGTGACTGTGAACGTGAAACCAGTTACGCCAGGGACGACCCTCGCCCCGCTCAGCGCGACCCCGGTCACAGTGGGTTCGCTCGCGGGTACCGGGTTGGTTGTCACCTTTGCGCCCCCCCCTAGCCCCAGCTAGCCAAGTAGCTACTCTTACCCAAGTCAACCAAGGCGTAGGCCTTAACTACACCGTCCGGGTTGCCAATG
>JANXXV010000049.1 GCA_025350445.1 Bryobacteraceae bacterium
GGTGAGGTGCTTTGCGAAGGAAAGCCGGCGGAGGTGGTGAATCGCTACGTAGCACTGGTTCACGAAAAGGACGGCGCACCGCAGGTGGTGGAGGCGCTGATCGGCGATTTCCGGCACGGCGATGCCTCCAGCAGAATTACAGCCGTCGAGGTGTTGAACAGTGAAGGAGCGGTGACGAACACGCTTCGCAGCGGCGAATCGGTGCGCGTGCGGATTGAGGCTCGCTTCGATAACGACGTACAAAATCCAATTGTAGGAATGCTCATCCGGAACCGGCTGGGGATTGAGATTTTCGGCACGAACACGCGGATTGAAGGCATTGACCTGGGTTCGTTCCGGCGCGGAGATGTTCTGGATATTGAGTTTGAATTTCTGTGCATGCTCACCCGGCAGGAGTATACGGTGACCGTGGCAACGCAGCATCGCGATGGATCCAGCCAGGATTGGCTGGACGATGTTTTGCAGTTCACGGTGGTGGATGATAAAGATAAAGCGGGAGTCGCGAATTTGAAGACCGACGTGCGTTGGCGCGTGAATCCTATCCCGAGCGAGAAGGCACTGCTATCGAAATGAGACTCAAAGAAATTCAAGCCGCACTGCGGGAAGAGGGCCTGGACGGCTGGCTCTTCTTCGATCATCATGTTCGGGATCTGCTTGCGTACCGCGTGCTTGGCTTGGATCCCGCAGGCCATTACACCCGCCGCTGGTATTACTACATTCCGGCCGAAGGTGAACCAATCGGCCTGCTTCACCGGGTGGAACCGCATTCGCTGGCAGCGCTTCCCGGGAAGATGCACTACTATTCGCGGTGGACAGAACACGCTGCCGAACTTCAGACCATACTGCAAAAAGCGAAGCGCGTCGCGATGCAGTATTCGCCTAACTGCGCGGTGCCGTATCTATCGATGGTGGACGCGGGCACAGTGGAACTCATCCGCGGCTTCGGTGTCAACGTGGTGAGCTCCGCGAATCTGATCCAGTTGTTTGAAGCCCGATGGTCGGACGCTCAACTTGCTTCGCATCTTGAAGCAGGGCGGCGCATGGATTCGCACCGGCGCGCCGCGTTCGATCGGATCGGTGAACACTTGCGCGCGGGCGAGCGGATCACGGAACTGGACATTCAGCGCTTCTTGCGTCACACTATCGCCGGCTCGGGGCTAGTGACGGATCACGGGCCCATTGTGGCAGTGAACGCGAATGCGTCGGATCCCCACTATGGGCCCACGGAGCAGAAGCACAGTGAAATCCGCAAAGGCGATGTGGTGCTGATTGATATGTGGGCGAAGTTGGATGAGCCGGATAGCACGTACTACGACATCACTTGGACCGGATTTTGCGGACAGGAACCCCGGCCTGAAGTGAGGCGTGTTTTTGCTGTGGTAAGCCAGGCGCGAGACAAAGCAATTGCGTGTGCCCAGATGGCCGTTAGCCAGCCGTTGTGCGGCTACGCGATCGACGATGCCGCGCGCGGCCACATTACTGAGAACGGATTCGGGCAATACTTTGTGCATCGTACGGGGCATTCCATCGGAACCGAAGTTCACGGCGCCGGCGCGAATATGGACAATTTCGAAACGCACGACGACCGCCGTATCATCCCGCGAACGTGTTTCTCAGTGGAGCCCGGCATCTATCTGCCGGAGTTCGGAATCCGGTCGGAAGTGAACGTTTATGTTTCCGATACGGATGCGGTGGTGACGGGCGAAATCCAGCGGGAACTCGTGATCATCGGCTGAGATGCGATGCGCGTTCCAGCAAGAGAATTCCAGCCGCCGCTGTGGCTCCTTGTCAGTGATTGGGATCGCGTCCGGAGCGCATAGGCGGCTGGGAACGCCGCCTATGCGCGGGCTTCAGAGACGGGCAAGCCTTTACCGCCGGTGCGCACGATCTTTGCCGTAACAATGGCTTGCCCCACATGCCGCTGCGTGTGCTCGGAGATGTGGATCAACAGGCCGATCACCGTAGTGGGCAGCGCTTTTCGTCCCACCTGCCGGGCTGCGGTAAACGTGGCGGGATCGATTGCGCGGATAGCCGCTTCGGCATCTTGCAGCGACCGGTGAAGCGCGGACAACAGATTCCCGATCGATTCCCCCGCATCGAACTCATGCTTCAGCGCGTCCAACTGAACTTCGTTCAATGACCGGCCCAAAGCATACGTCATCAAGCGATCGATACTGCCCCCGATGTGCCTGATCTGAAATCCCACGGGCGCCAGACCGGCCGGACGGGCCCAAGTCTGTTCAACGCTCAGCCCGGCGGTGAATTCCGTCAAGTCTTCCACCGCCTGCTGAAACGAGTACAGCACCGGCGCGATGAACGGATTCGTGTCATTCAAGGCGCCGCGCAACCACGGTTCAGGGCTCATCGTTATTCAATTCTACTGCCGTGATATGTTCATACATTCCGGAGGATTAATGCGCGTATTGGTAACGGGCGCTCAGGGCTGCATCGGCGCCTGGGTGTTGAAGAGTTTGCTCGATCGCGGAGCGGATGTTGTGATCTACGATCAGGAGCCCCATCCAGCTCGGCTGGCGTTGATCACCTCGCCCGAAACAGCGGCAAGGGTGGCTGTGGAGACGGGCCGAATTGAAGACACGGCCCGCCTGAAGAGTCTGGTTAAGGACGGCGGCATCACACACATCGTCCATCTGGCGGCGGTCCTGATGCCGTTCTGCCAGGCGCAGCCGGTGATGGGCGCAATGATCAACGTCATCGGCACGCTCAATGTTTTCGAAGCCGCGCGCGATGCCGGGCGGGATGTCCGCATCGTCTACGCCAGTTCCTCGGCGGTGTGGGGACCGGGCGAGGCGTACGAAGACAAGAACCTGGCCGAGGATCAGCCGCTGAAGCCCGCAACGCACTACGGCGTGTTCAAGCAATCCAACGAATCGAACGCCCGCGTGTTTCACTCCGTCAATGGCATCCACAGTATCGGCCTACGGCCGTGGACGGTTTACGGGGTTGGACGCGACCGCGGACTCACCGCCGATCCCACCATCGCACTGAAAGCGGTGGCGCTACAGAAGCCATTTCAGATTCGCCTCACTGGCTTCATGGATTTCCAATACGTGGAAGACGTGGCCGAGACGTTCGTCCGATGCCTGCTCTCCGGCGTGGAAGGCGCGCATGTTTTCAACCTCGCCGGCGATGTCGCGCGGATTGAGGAGTTCATCCAGCTGATGGAAAAAGTGGACCCGGGCGCAGCGCAGTGGATAACCGCCGCCGGGCCACAGGTGCCCGTGGCTTACCGCATGGACGCCAGCCAGTTGCACGCGCACGTCCGCGATATTCCGAAGACCTCGCTTGCCGATGGCATCACCAAAACGCTTGCTCTCTACAGGAGCCTGCGGGCTGAAGGCCGCCTAACTCCGGAACTCGGCATCTAGCGAAATTCCAGTGAGCGGACCTCGCCCGCGGTGCCGTAGGATTCATTGCGCCCCGGCATATACTCGACAATCACGGCTCGCGGTTCCATCGGACCGCAGGCGAATTCGAAAGACACCGCACCGCTATTCTTGAGCGTCACGCGCTGTGGCTCGCGAACAAGCAGGAACGCCCGGCCGCTCTGCTGATCGATGCGCAAGCGCGCCGATTCGCCCAGGCAATCGATCTGCGTCAGCATGCCTTCAACGCGGCTAGCCGCCGGGGTTTCGGCCGGTCGTACTTTGGGCTTCGGTCCAACGGCCACGGCACCGGGTCGAGTCACCAACTCCAGCGTAGCCTGCGTCCGCGCCGTCTCAGCGTCGTTGTTGGAAAGCAAGACGGCCCGCGACGCGGCGTCGCTCGCGCCATCGCGATCCTTATTCGCAAAGTAAGCAAGCGCCAAATTCTCCCAAACCTCCGTCCGGTTCGGCTGCAGTACCGCGGCCATCTTCAAGTTCTCAATCGCCTCCGCCGGGCGTCCGCGCTCCAGCGCGAAACTGCCCAGAAAATACCGGCTCTCGAACAGCCGCGGATCGAACTCTACAGACCGCTGGAGCAGATCCCACACCTGCCGCTCCTCCGCCCCAAACTGGCGCCGCAGCATGGCAAGGTCATAGCAAAGCCGCGCGTTGCGAACTCCCAACTCCAACGCCCGCCGAAAATGTTCCAGTGCGCTGTCGTCTTCCGATTTCGCCAGTGCCAGATAGCCCAGCGCGGCCTCGGCCTCCCCGCTTTGGGGATGGGCCTTTACAATCGCCCGGTAGAACTGGCCGGCTTCGGCCCGCTTCTCACTAACCACGAAAAGTTTGGCCAGCAGCAGGGCCGAATCCAATTCAGTCAGGGGCTCGACGGCAACCTTCACCGATTGCCCTTCGGCGGCAATCGCAAGATTCACACGCGGCAGCGGTTCGCGTGACACGTAATCGCGTAGATCCTTCTCAATTTCGGCGTCCGGCCTGCCGAAGGAGGAGCGCAGGGCATCAGGGTCGCCCTGCAAAGTTCGGCTCACGAAATTGGCCGCCCCGGCCCGGTACTTTTCCGACAGATGCAGCATATGCATCAACGCCCAGCTTTGCGCGTAAAACAGGATTCGTTTGTCCTTCTCGCGGTAGTGCGGAGAATCGTCGCCAACGGCTCGAAGCGTCTTCAAATCCAGCATCTTTCCTGTGCGCAGCAACTGGAGGTGCGGTGCCACGGCGTCCCCTATCGACATCTGTCCGCCCCGGAATTGGATTGTGGAATAGAAATCGGCTATGCCTTCTCCGAACCACAACGGAATCTCGCGCGCCGCATGATG
>JANXXV010000141.1 GCA_025350445.1 Bryobacteraceae bacterium
AGCAGTTGCTTTTCGTTACCGCTCGCTGACGCGCGCGGCTCGGTAACGTACTGATTTTACTGAACCGTGACCGTCAGGGAGCGGTAACGAAAAGCTGGGAGTACGGCAAAATCACAAGGTGAACTGCCGTTTTTAGGTTTACCTTTTAAGGCGCGAGCGCTGTCAAGAAGGGCATCTTCCAGCCCACCGGCTCAGGGACCGGTTCTAACGGGGAAGCCCAGCCTCACCGTGCAACTCCCGCCCGTAGCCGGGGTTCAGAGTACAATAGTCAACGCCTGATGAAGACCCCGCCCGTAGCTTGTTTATTAGCTTTTTCCTGCCTGCTGGCATCCGCCCAGACGTCCACAAGCGACGTTGGAACCGGCGCTCCCAGCGCTGCAACAGCCAGTAGCTTCATCGCCGCGTATTTCCGCAATAATTTCTACCTGCAACTTTCGCTTCCGCCGTTGGGCGATGTAAAAAAGTTCGGAACGGCAGGGCTTGTGCAAGAGTTCCCGGATGCCGCCAAGACCACCGGTGTCAAGTTCGCGCTGATCAAACCGAATACCGCGGTACAGGCAAACGATGGAAGCGATGTTTTTCAGTCGACCGGCATCGTCTATTCGTATTATTCAACAGTGGGCGTAACCACCGCCGGCCAGCCTACTACCGACACGCTGAACTGCCCGGACAGTTCCTGCCAGTATCAGATCTACGATAAGAGTTACATTCTCTTTGCCTACCTGAAGGCTGGCGTAAATGGGCAGAATTTCGCCGTGCGCGATCCCTTCTACACCAAATGGCAAGCGCTCGGCGGCATCAACTTTCTAGGGCCTGCAACCAGCGCGGAACAGGCTGTGACGTCGTTTGTCAACACCGCCGCCGCTGCGACGCTGCAAACCTACAAGACAGGCGCTCTCTATAACATCACCTCGGGCGTACTTACTGGCCGCTTCGTATCGGTTAGCTATCCCGTTTATGACCTATATGTGGCGAACGGCGCGCACGCCGGGTTTCTGGGGTACCCCACCGGCGAGTCCGTTACGCTGCCCGGCGGCGGCCACCGCCAGACGTTTGAAGGCGGCAGCGTCGATTACAGCGACACCAGCGCGCCCGCCCTCCGCCTGCCCGTCAATACCGTCGCGGTTTCCTCCGGCGGAACCAGCATTCGTTTGAATTTGAACGACACTTTCACCGCGCGCGCCACCACGTTTGGCGCCAACGGAAGCGAGTTTACCGACCGTTCCATCACCTTCGTCACCACCAATGGCCGCGTAGTCAGCGTCCAGCAAACCGGCGCGTCCGCCGTTCTCAAGGCGGTTGGCGGAGGCTCCGCAAACGTCACCGCGGTAAGTGAAGGGAAGATCAGTCCAGCCATTACATTCTTTGTCACCGCTCCTTGCTGTCAAATTGGTGAGGGCGCACCCTCCGCGGCTTCCCAGCAAATCTTTCAGGATGCGGTCACGCGCAGCCGCATTACCGTTCGCCTGCCCGCCCCCAATGCGGTTCACCGCGCCGGGTTAGGTCTGGTGCAGGAACTGCAGGGGGTGGATCCAAACCCAACCGCACGCTATCTGGTAACCGTCGCTGACAAAGCCGCCGGCGGCTTCGTGGTTGCCGGGGACATCCTCTCTAAATATGAAGAGCAGGGGGGGCCTTCCCAGGCGCTCGGTTATCCAATCGGCGACCCCGTGTTCGACGCTGCCCGCGTCGGCCGCCAGTTGTTTGTGAACGGCGCCATCGCAGGAATCCCGGCGCGCGTGGTATCGGGCGCGTTCCTGCAGAAATGGGCGTCATTGAACTATGAAGCCGGAGCGGCCGGTCAGCCGGTCGCCGAAGTAGACGCCTTTCTCACCTTCACCGGCACCGGTGGCCGTGCACAGGCGTTCCAAAACGGCGCCCTCTACGGCGCAAGCTCAGGAACGCAGGCCGGAAAAGTTTACTTTGTCACCGGTCTGATCGCCGCCAAATACAACACTCTTGGCGCGGGGCGCAGTGAGTTGGGCCTGCCCACGACCGATGAATTTAGCACCGGCGGCAAGCGCCATATGGATTTTGAAGGCGGATACCTTGAGTATGCCGCCGGCGATACGGAAGCGAAGCTGACGCTTCGCGACAGGAAGCCAAGTATCACCGCTCTGCCCGCCATCGTGGCCGCGGGCAGCCGCGTCCGCGTCACCATGGCCGGATTTCCCAATGCCAGCTCGATTCGCGTTTCCATCACCGGCCAATCCGACTTTTTAGTCAAAGCCCCAACCGGCTCCTACTTCTGGGACGTGTATGTTCCCACAAATACGGCCAGTAGCGCTGTCACGATCCGCGCGGTGGACGCCGCCAACGCGGCAACCACGGCCAGCGGCAGCTATGCGGTTCGCGCCAGCGCCGACATTCGTGCGGCCATCGTCAAGCTTCGCGGCGATTCGCAGTCGGCCTCGCCCGGTTCCCAGGCGCCGCAATCTCTGCGCGTGGCCGTGCGCGACGACAACGGCAATCCGCTCAGCGGAGTTGGAGTGAAGTTTTCAGCTTCGACCGGCGCACAGGTATCGCCCGCAAGCGCCATCACCGACTCCCTGGGCCAGGCCGAAACCTTTCTGCGCATGCCCCTGACTGAGGGAATCGTGCTCGCCAACGCCGAGTCCGTCCGCCAGGTGGCCACCTTCAGCGCGCGTTCCACCCCGTCGACGCTCACCAATTACCCCAAACTCACCCAGTCCGGAGACGTGCCGCTTGGGAACGGTACGGCAACGATCGCGCAAAAAGGTTCTTTGTTAACGGCCGCGGCCTCCATCCTCCGTTATTACCAGAATCGCGGGGATCTGAGCATGCCAAACGGCGTTGCCGACCCCGGTCCCCTGAATCAGTTCCTGAAGACTCTATGCTCTTTCGACTTCCAGGGCAACCGGATTTGCGATGGATTTGTTTCTCCGAAAGATTCGAAGGAACAGTTCGTCAACCTGTGGCGTCTGTCGCAGTACGCCGGCAACAGCGTGGATGTTTCCATTGAAAGTCCGGCTTTACCTGCTATCCGGGACTTGCTGGCGCAGGAATCCCCAGTCCTTTTGAGCATGGCAATGACGGCCAACGCCGCCGCCGCCGGAGCGCATTTCGTGGTTGCCATCGGTGTCTCCTCCGACGGCACTGTTCAGATCCACGACCCCAACCCGGCGTTCGGCCGGACTCTACTTTCCGCGTATGGCGATGGATTCACCGCCGCGGGCCTCACCTGGAAAGGGTCGGTAACCGCAGCCATCAGGTTGTTGCCGCGGCCGCCCAGTCCCACAGGCTTCGTAATCGCGACAACCACATCCACCATATCTCTTAACAATGTGCAACAAGACCAAGTTGTTTCTGGCCCGGAGAATGTGACTGACAACAATGTGCAAGAAGGCCAAGGTGTTACCGACCAGGAGAATGTGACTGACAACGCTCAAATGGCCCGAGGTGGGGCGGACGCCCGCGTCCGCGCGCGACCCACTGGTCGCGCTCTAGCTCAGGACACCACCGATCAGCTCACAGTCACTTCCCAGACCGGTGTCTGCGGCGCCACCGTCCAATGGCCCGGCACCGCCGCCGACGCGTCGAACCCGGCGCCTCCAGCCACCACCTTCTTACAGCGGTACTGCGATGGCGCCCAGCCTTCCTATCAGATCGACCTTTCGGGGACCGGCCCACTCAATGCCGTTCTGACGGACCTCGGCAGCCTGGGCGGAAAATTCGATCTATCCGGCGGGGGCCAGTCGTCCATTCGCGCCACCCGCACCGGAGCGCAATTGGTCTTGGCGCCGCAAGATATTAATTTCTCTTCACAGTCTGTCGTAAATGCCGCTACCTTTACTGCCGATATGGCTCCTGGGGGGTTGATCGCAATTTTTGGAGACGGATTGGCAAAGCCCGGCACTACGACTAAGGTGGAAGTTGGCGATCAGGCTGCCAGCGTGACCGCGGCATTTCCGTTTCAGATCAACGCACAGATTCCATTTGGGGTAGCGCCGGGCACGCAAGTCCTACGAGTGACTTCGCCGTTCGGTGTAAGTGAGCAAACTATCGACATTCAAGCGCTCGCTCCCGTGGTTTTCAGGCTGGACCCGTTACCGCTGGGCCTGGACAAAACTGATGTAAATAAAGGAGCAACCATCAATCAGGATGCAAAATTGAACCTTCCTTCCAATCCGGCACGCCGCGGAACCACCGTGGTCGTTTTCGGAACCGGTTTCGGGGCGGTCGATAGCAGTGCCACGCCGGTCACTACCCTGACGCCGGTTACGGCCTCGCTGGGCGGGCAAGACATTCCCGTCAGTTTCGCGGGTTTGACGCCGGGGTTCATCGGGCTGTATCAGGTGAACGTTCCCATACCGGTGAACACTCCACCGGGGCTCAATCTGCCGATTTACTTTCGCATCGGTGGAGTTGCAAGTAGTCCTGTGGAAATCGCAGTTCAATGAAAGAGTATGCCATTCACGCCAAAGATGTTGACGTTCAGCCAGGTAACATGTTGTAATGGCAGCCGAGTATGTTGTAACGGATCGTAGCGGAGCCGCATTTTCAGCTTGACTTGAGCTGGGGATAGTGTTATCAATATTCTGACTGCGTCTAAGGGTTAGAGCGGCGTTCATCTGTACGAATCCCGCGAGCACAGATTAAGAATGAGAAGTCAAAACTAGATTTGAGCTT
>JANXXV010000167.1 GCA_025350445.1 Bryobacteraceae bacterium
GTAATGGCCGCACCCTGACAGAACGACCCGTTCGGGCATCGCTGGAAGACGCTGGCAAAGCCGAGAACGCGGGCGAGAATTTTGGCGCCGCGGGATTGGGCGCGGCGGAGCGTTTCGACGATGAACGCCGCCGCTCCTTCGCCGTCCACCAGTCCGTCGCGAGTCGCGTCGAAGGGGCGTGAGGCCGCGGCCGGGTCGTCGCTTCGCCGCGACTGGCCGATTACGTGGCTTCGTATCCAGAGCATCGGATGGAGCCGCGAATTGGCGCCGCCGGCGATAATCGGGTCTTCCAGAGTTCCGACGGTCGCGTCACGGTAGTGTCTGGCAGACTCGGCGACGATGTTCGACCGGGCACATATCGCGCCATTCAGAGGCAGGCTGGTAAAGAGGAACCTAACCGATGACGCGCGAATTCTCATTGGCGATCGAAGGCAATGCTAACGGATATAGTGCCTATGTTCCCGAACTTCCGTCAATCCTTTTAACCGGCGGGTCCATGGACGAATTAGCAGCCCGTGCCGAGGAAGCAATCAAGGTGTATTGGGAAAGCATCCGAACAGAACGGCCGGCCACATCAACGCTCAGACGGGGAGATCGAAGTCGTCCTCCCCGTCTGAGCGCGGCCCGCACTTTCCATCCGCAATGATGGACAACGCAGTTGCAGCGGTGCCACCAGGTAAACGATAGTGTAGACTGACCGCTGCCATGAGGAACGTGATCGTCAAACCCGCGCGGTCCCCTTTGATTCCGCTGGAATGGCAACTGATCGCATTTCTCTGGTTCTGTTACGTGCTGAACCAGGCCGACCGGCAGGTGGTTTACACCCTCTTCCCGGCGCTGCAAAAAACTTTCGGCTACAGCAACGCAGTCCTCGGCTTAACCGGAGCGTTGTTCCTTTGGGTGTTCGGCGTCTTCTCGCCGGTTGCGGGCATCCTGGGCGACCGGTTTTCGAAAAAAGCCCTGTTGCTGGGAAGCCTCATCACCTGGAGCTTCCTCACCGTGCTCTCGGGCCTGTCGCCAAACGGAACATTTCTGCTGGTCTGTCGCGCGTTCCTTGGAGTTGCGGAGTCGTTTTTTATGCCTGCGGGCTACGCGCTGATGGCGGCGGCACATGGACCGCGCACCCGTTCCCGGGCGCTTGCCATCTTCATGACCAGCCAACTTATCGGGGTCGCAACCGGAGGTACCGTCAGCGCGTTGATCGCCCAGCGATTCAACTGGCGGGTGTCGTTTTGGCTGCTCGGCGGCATCGGGATGCTTTTCTCGATTCCGTTGAGCCGCTTTTTCCGCAGGATGCCGCAGGAGTTTTCTAAGATCGAAAGCGGCAACAAGCCCGACCTGACCAGCTTCTTCGTTCTATTCAAGATTCCAACGGTGCGGATTATCGCGTTCGCCATTTCAGTCGCAACATTCGGCCTGTTTCTTGTTTACACCTGGCTGCCGACTTTCCTGTTCGATAAATTTCAGATCGGCCTCGCGCGTGCGGGCTTGGAAGCCAGTGTCTTTCCGCAGATTGGAACCGCATGCGGCCTGATGGTGGGCGGATGGCTGGCCGACCGCTACAATTCCCAGGTGAAAGCTTCACGGTTTTGGGTGATCCTCACCGCTCTCTTCTGCGGCGCCCCCTGCATGTTTCTGCTTGGCTCTACCGGCGAGTTGGCCGGCGCACGCCTAGCCGCGATGGGCGTCGGATTCTTCGCCGGATTTATTACGGGAAACCAGGCAGCGGCGACGTTTGATGTGGTGCCGGTGAGGTTGCGCGCTTCCGCGATTGGAGTTCTGAATCTGACGTCGGCTCTTGTTTCCGGCTTTGCCCCGCTGCTGGGCGGGCTCGCTCGAAGCACCATCGGCGTCGACCGGCTGATGTCTTTTACGGCGGTGATGTACCTGTTCACCGGTTTGGTAATGCTGTACGGAGTTCTGCGGCATTTCGAAAAGGACAACATTCATGATTGACGTTCATAGCCACTTCTTTTCTTATCCCGGACACTTTACCGATAGTTTTCGCGAACAGGCGCGGCACGCCCGCGGCGACGGCAAAGACCTGGATCTGACGGTGCGCTGGGAGGACTATGCAGCCACTGCCGCCCACTGCGACAAGACCATCGTGTTCGGCGGCAAGGCGAAGCTTTCGGGATTGTGGGTGCCGGATGACGAAGTCGCGGCATATGTTGACGCACAGCCGGACAGGCTTATAGGATTTCTTTCATTGGACCCCACCCAACCAGGCTGGCAGGACGAACTCGAACACGGCCATCGCGATCTCAAAATGATAGGCATCAAGTTGATGCCCATGTACGCGGGCTTCTATCCGAATGCGCGCGAATTTGACCCGATCTGAGAATACGCCGCCAAACACGGACTGCCTGTCCTGTTGCACACCGGCACGACGTTTGTAAGGCAGGCGCCGCTCGATTGTACTGTGCCGCGATTGCTGGACGATGTGGCCACGCGCTTCCCGGACGTGAAGATTATCCTGGCACACCTGTCGCACCCGTATGAGGGCGAGTGCGTTGTCACCATCAGAAAGCATCCCAACGTTTACGCCGATTGCTCGGCGATTCACTACAGGCCGTTCCAGTTTTATCATTCGCTGATGCTGGTGCAGGAGTATGGCGTTTGGCATAAAGTGTTGTTCGGTACGGATTACCCGTTCACAACCGTAGTCGCGACGCTCGACGCAATGCGCAACATGAACAACATGCTGGAAGGCACGGCGCTACCCCGGCTCAACATGGACAAAATGGAGCAGATGTTCGAGCGCGACACGCTGAACCTGCTGGGGATCGGGTGACGAAATGCTGAGGCTCCTTCTTCTGTTCGCTGCATTGTCGGCTTCCGCGCAGCAAATGCGGTTGGACCTGGCCGGGAAACTGGGCCCGCTTGAGATGGACCACATGGCACTGGGGCAGGGTGGTCTTTCCGAACTGCCGATGTGGGACGACCGCGTGAACGAGGTCCGCATGCTGCGCCCGCGGATGATCCGGCTGTTCATTCAGGAATATTTCGATCTGATGCCCTCGCCGGGCAAGTATCACTGGGACACGCTGGACGCCTCCGTCGACCTGATTCGGAAAACGGGCGCGCCGCCGCTGATGAGCATCGACTTCAAGCCGAAGTTGCTGTATCCGGTGATCGATGAGAAGATCGTCGACCCGGTGAGCTACCAGCAGTGGGAACAATTAATTTACGAAATGGTTCGGCACTATAAGCAGCGCGGATCGCGAATTCAGTATTGGGAAGTCGCAAACGAACCGGATATCGGGGAGACCGGCGGCTGTCCATACCTCTTCACGCCGGAGAATTACACGCGCTACTATCAGCACACTGTCGCAGCCATCCGGCGCGCCGACCCCACGGCGAAAGTGGGCGGACCGGCGCTGGCCAACTCACGGTCGCCGATTCTTCCAGAGCTGCTGGATTTCGCGGAGAAGAGTAAAGTGCCTTTGGACTTTGTTTCCTGGCACATTTACAACAGCGATCCACTGCGGGTGCGGGCAACCATCGATTACGTTCACGATCTGCTGAAGAAACATCCTTCGCTGCATCCCGAGACCATCCTGAACGAGTGGAATATGGCGCTGCGGGACCCGCCAACAGACCCGCAGTTTCAGCCCTGCTACATCGTGGAAACCGTGTATCAAATGAAAGAAGGGGGCCTCGATTATTCGTGTTACTACCATATACGCGACTACCAGATCGATTTCGATTCCTTCGCGCGGTTCATGTCTCCCAGGGGCGTGGCGTTGATGGCTCGCTGGTGGAACCGGAGCACGCAATGGGACGGACTGTTCGATTACAGCGGCAAGATCCGGCCCTCCTACTACGCATTCAAGCTGCTTTCGCGGCTTACCGGGGACAGGCTCAAACTCGAGTCCGCGAGCGGGCCGGTTCACGGGCTGGCAACGTATGACGACAAGCTGCTGATCTATAACGTGCTGGTCTGGAACTTCTCAAAAGATCCCGTTCCGGAGCAAATGACCCTGGAACATGTTTCGGTCGAGATGGTTTTACGCAAAGTGGCGCTGGATGCCGCGGCCGCCAGCGATGACGACAACTCACGGCTGCGGCCCACTCCTACGCAGGCCATTGCCCCGGGGACACAGAAGGTGCAGCTCGACATTGCGCCCTACGGAATCGTCTACTTTTCACTGGAGAGTCGAAGGTAGACGCGGGTCAGTTTGGATAGGCGGATCCGCGTGCGATTCGGATCCGATGATCGGTGAATTGGAAGTGGCCGCCGGGGAATTCTACCTTTGGCATGTGGCAGCCGGTGCAGTCTTTTTGTCCGATCTTGCACGTCTTGGCGGTTTGCGTGCTGTGGCAGCCCTGGCACTTGTCGTCATAGTAGGCGGCGCTTTTGGCGGTGGCTTCATGGGGATTGTGGCATGCCACGCAACTGATGCGTTTGTCCCCGATGGATGCGTTGTAACACTTGCTGGTGGCTAGACGGTAGGGTTGGAGGCGGACGTTGTTGATGTCATGCGGCCCGTTCGCCTGCACGTCTTGCCAGGTTCTGTGGCACGCCCCGCAGAAGTCGGAGAGTTCCTCATTGGCGAGCTGCGAGAGTTTCGCCGGTACGCTTGCCGGGGAAAGCGCGTGCTGCCGCGCCTCTTCATGACAACGCTCGCATCGCACGCCGGGCGAGGTTCCCGTGGTATGGCAAGCGAAGCAGCGGGCCGCTTCCAGTTTGTCCACGCGGCGGCCTGCCGCAAGCTCCAAATTGAACTGGGCCGGATTGCGGTGGCCGATGGTAAGGTCTAAACCATTCACGGCGGAGTAGAAGCTCACCTGGCTCTCATACAATGCCCCGCGATATTCATACAGGTAGGTCTGCCCCATGGAGCCAGCGCCAAAGGCCCACTTGAGGTCCGCTGAGATCGTCTTCCCACCGCCCGAAACCGTGTACGTGATGCGCTTCCCATCGCGGGCGATTACGTAGGTGTAGCCTCCGCTGGAAAATTGCAGCCGGGGGTGTTTGATCAGAATTTCGGAGCCGGCCGCGAAGGACGCCGCATGAGCCATGGCCGTCAAGGGTTGAGTCTTGCTCTCCTTCGCGTGGCATTGGCCGCATGACGGATCTTGCGCGAACGCAGCGGCGCCACACAATGCAACAATCATCGCCGCTGTTTTCCTCATCAAGGCATCAGTGTACTATCGTGATCGTATGTTGTCTTCGGAATTGGTAAATCAGTTTCAGCGGGACGGGTTCTGCTCAGCCACGGGGATTCTCTCGCGTGATTCGATTGATGCTCTGCTGGCGGACGTGGAATCCATTTCGGCCGGAGCAACGGTTGTTAACCATGATTCGACGCGTCTAGAGATGGAACCGAATCAATCGCCGGATGGCACGCGCGTTCGGCGGCTGTACGAGCCATGCACGCACTATTCTCGATTTCGCGCGCTCTCGGAATCCGGCGAACTTCTTGACAGCCTGGCGCGGTTGCTGGGTGAGAATCTATTATTCCATTACAGCAAACTGAACATGAAGCCAGCGGCCATCGGCTCTGTAGTGGAATGGCATCAGGACCTGGCGTACTATCCGATGACAAACAGCGATTCACTGGCAGTATTGTTTTATCTCGACAATGCGGACCGGCAGAACGGGTGCCTGCAAGCGATTCCCGGAGTGCATCGCCACGGCATTCTGGACCACGCGTCTCAGGGATACTTTCGCGGCCAGATCACGGAGCGTGTCGACGAGTCTCGTGCGGTCGCGATTGAGGGCAGCGCGGGAACGGCTATTTTTCTGCATGGAATGACGCCCCACGCTTCGGCGCCCAATACATCGCAACGTCCACGCAGGACTCTCATACTGGGTTACAGGGCCGCGGACGCCTACCCTATCTATGTTGGAGAGACCACGCCGAACGCCGAGCGCTATGTGCGACTGGTGCGCGGCGAACATTGTTCACGCGCCCGGCTTGCCGCTATGGAAATGCCGATTCCGAGATACGGGACTGTGCCGAAGTCGCTGTATGAATTGCAGCAGCGGTTTCGCGAACAGCAGGCTTAAGGCTTCTTGTTGGCGCGCCTTTGCACTTCCATCAGCATTTCCGCCACGGGCATGGACGGATCCAGATCGCGCGGCTTGCGCCCGACCCCGTCGATAGACTCCGTCATGTTCCACTTCGAATAGAGCAACGGCGGAAGCGCCGCGTCCACCTTTTCATAAAGCCGGCTTGGGATCTCGGTCCACTCGGTGGTTCTGGGCCGGTTTGCCAGCCAGTAATAAAGGTGCAAAGTGCGTCTTTGCCGTGAGTGAGGCTTGAGTTTTCCGGAGTGGATACAGCGCCCCTGGAAAATAATCGCGGTTCCTGCCGGCCCGGTGATATCGACCTCATCGCCGGCCCGCACGTCTTCGGGCCGTATGTCGATCAGCCGGTTGTGGGTCTCGGGGACGATGCTGAAACAGTGATCGTTTTCGGAAACATCGGTCAGGTAATAGATGACCGAAATGTATTGGATCTCCATACGGCGGTTGTAGTCGCGGATCATGTCGCGGTGAAAACCCTTGATGTCGCTGGGCCTGCCGGTAGGCTCGCGAATGACCACCGAGAATTCCTCGAATGCAATCTCTTCGCCGAAGTAGAGGCGCAGTGGCCCAAGCGTGGCCGGGTTCTCAATGGTGAAGTCCAATTCGCCTGTGCGGGAGAGAAGATCCACGCACTGGCTCAGAGTCTCGTTGAACTTGGCCCAAGCCGCGGAGTTGGATTGAAGATCGTCGTCCGGCACGCGGTTCGCGACGGCGATCCGGGCCGGGTCGAGCGCGTCGGGAATGACGGCAAAACCTTGGTGCTCGATAAGGCGGCAGATCTCTTCCGAACTTGAGATGACGGCGGATTCCGGCATGAGTGGACTCTAACAGAAAGTCCGGGCGAAAGAAATTTCCCCGTCCAGAATGCTGGGAGCGGAATCGCCGGGCGGAACGAAGACGACTAATGTAGGTAGGCAGTACAAAATGGACAGACTAAGAGACAAAGTTGCGATTGTAACCGGAGGCGCAAACGGAATCGGAAGGGCAATCGTAGACCTATTCGCCGAAGAGGGCGCATGGGTGCTGGTCGTTGATGTCGAGGCCGAGGCAGGCACGGCAACCGTGGATGAAATTCGTCAACGAGGCGGGTCGGCGGAGTTCCGCGGTGGAGATGTTTCAAACATATCAGACGTTTCGCGTGCGGTGGGAATGGCGGCGGGCGGAAACGGCCGCATCGACATTCTTTGCGACAATGCGGACTATCTCGGGCAATTTCACGCCATTCTGGAATCGACCGGCGAGGAATGGTAACAGTTCAGGCACCCCCTCAGATCCTTCGCCGCTGTTGGTTTTGGGCTGACCGCGAGTTCAAGGCGCTTGCCAAATTATTGATTCTTCGTCACCACCCCTGGGGCGCGTCGCATCTTTGCACCCTGCGGGATCGATTGGACGCCTGATTTCGCTGGGATTTCGGGGGTACCTGAACTGTTACGAGGAATTGAGCAAGTGTATCCGGATCGCGTTGATGGGCACGCACTACTTCACGAAAGCAACACTGCCGTGCATGATGGAACAGCGCAACGGATCGATCGTGAACATCGTGTCTATCCAGGCAATGGCGGGCATGATGACGTCGGTGCCATACACAGCCAAAAAGGGCGCTCCGCTCGGTTACACGCTAAGCGCGGCTTACGATTATGGTCCGCGGAATATCAGGGTCAATTCGTTGTGTCCGGGAGCGATACAAACGCGGATTTCCGCAAAACCGGGCGACCCGCATTCTCAGTGGCTGTGCGATGGTACGGTGCTGGGGAGCGTTGGTTATCCACGCGAGGTGGCTTATGCCGCTTTGTTTTTGGCGTCGGACGAAGCATCCTACGTGACCGGAGTAACCCTTCCGGTGAACGGTGGATGGACTTCGAAGTAAAGTAATTCCA
>JANXXV010000186.1 GCA_025350445.1 Bryobacteraceae bacterium
CTTCTACAGCAACCCGCACACGTTCGACATGATGGAGCTGGCGAAGCAGAACCCGTTGGCGGCGAATTTCACGGTAGGGGCTTTAGCCTTCTGGGGTTTCTTCCTGGCATTCGCCATCAAGGTGCCCCTCTTCCCCTTCCATACGTGGTTGCCTGACGCACACGTGGAGGCGCCAACCGCGGGTTCCGTCATGCTGGCATCCGTCATGCTTAAGATGGGCACGTACGGATTGGTTCGCTTCTGTCTGCCGCTCTTCCCCAACGCGTCCCGCCAAAACGCCGGCTGGATTGTGGCGCTGGCAATCATCGGCATCATCTACGGCGCGCTAGTGGCGCTGGTGCAGCCGAACATGAAGAAACTGGTCGCCTACTCGTCGGTAAGCCATCTCGGCTTTGTGGTCCTCGGCGTCTTTTCATTTACCCAAATGGGTCTCGACGGCGCGGTCTATCAGATGTTGAACCACGGTATCTCCACCGGCGCGCTCTTCATCCTGGTTGGCTATCTCTACGAACGCCGGCACTCGCTGGAAATCTCCGCGTACGGCGGAGTGGCGACAGCGGCGCCGTGGCTCGCGACGGTATTCCTCATCACCACGCTAGCCAGCATCGGCTTGCCGACGCTCAATAATTTCATCGGTGAATTTCTAGTCTTGCAGGGCGCGGCGGAAGTGAACTTCCAGTGGACGGTATTCGCCGCCATCGGCGTCATTCTCTCCGCCTGCTACATGCTTTGGATGTATCAGCGAACCTTCTTCGGGCTGATGCCGGGCCAAACGGCCGACGCCGGTCATGGCCATGGGCATTCTCACGGACCAGCAGGGCATTCGCACGATAACGCCCACGATCACAGCCACGACCACCCTCACGATCACAGCCACGACCACGAACATACCCACGACGCGCCTCACAGCCACTGGCACATGCCCGACCTCAGCCTGCGCGAATGGGCGGCCATCCTGCCGCTGCTGGTCCTGATGGTCTGGATGGGAATGGGTTCGCAATCCTTCCTGCCGTCCATCGGTGTAGCCACCGCGCGCACTCTCGAACAGAGCAAATCGAACATCGAATATCAGGTGAAAATTCCCGCGGCAATTCCCCAACAGACGGCGCCGGTAACGGAGGCAGCCAGTGCCCGTTAACTACATTCCCACCGGCGCGGAGTACTTCCGTTTTCTCCCGGAAATTATCCTGACCCTGGTAGCCACGGTAGTCATGATGCTGGAACCGGTGATTGGCCAGCGGAACCGCAGCTTTCTTCCCAACCTCTCGTTAGCAGGCTTATTCGCGGCGCTATGGGCCGCGGTAGTCGCCTATTCAAACCCTGGCCCCGCATTCCATGAGATGCTGCTGATCGACGGCTTCTCCACGTTCTTCCGTGTCCTGGTAATCATTGTCGGCATCCTGGTAGTCTTCGCCTCCGGCCAATACCTGAGACGTGAAAAGGCGGAAGCCGGCGAGTATCATGCCCTGCTGCTCTTTTCCATAGTTGGCCAATGCATTCTGGCCAGCGCCAATGAATTGATGATGGTTTTCATCGGCATCGAAATTTCGTCCATCGCCTCCTACATCTTGGCCGGCTATCTGCGCGACGATAAGCGCAACAACGAATCGGCTATCAAATACTTTCTGCTGGGATCGTTCGCGACGGCGTTCCTGCTCTACGGAATAGCCTGGATCTACGGCTTGACCGGGTCTACGAACCTGACAGAAATCCGCCGCATCCTGAACACGCGCGAAATCGCACCGTCTCTCGCCCTCGTAGGCACATCGGCCGCGCTGATGTTCGTCGGCTTCGCGTTCAAAGTATCCGCCGCGCCGTTCCAGGTCTGGGCCCCGGACGTTTACCAGGGCGCTCCCGTACCGGTCAGCGCGTTCATGTCGGCCGGCCCGAAAGCCGCAGCCTTCGCGGTGTTCCTGCGCGTATATATGACCGCATTCGAGCCTATCAGCGACCGCTGGGCCCCCATCATCTGGATCTCCGCGCTGCTCACCATGATTGTCGGCAACTTCGCCGCCATCCGCCAACAGAATATCAAGCGCATGCTGGCCTACAGCTCGATCGCGCACGCCGGCTACGTCATGGTGGCGGTCACGTGCCATTCCTCCATCGGAACCGCCGCGGCCATGTTCTATCTGGCGTCGTATGCGTTCATGAACGTAGGCGCCTTCGCGGTGGTCACACACGTCGCGCGCCAGGGCGAACAGTATTTGCAGATCGACGAAATGGCCGGTCTGGCCAAGCGCCAACCCGCCACCGCGGCGCTGCTAACGGTCTTTCTGTTATCGCTGATAGGGGTTCCGCTGACAGGCGGCTTCTTCGGCAAGTTCTACGTCTTCAAGGCAGCGCTGGACGCACACTTGGTCTGGCTTACAGTGCTCGGGTTACTGAACAGCGCCGTCGCGGCATTCTACTATCTGCGCATCATCGTTGTGATGTACATGCATGAGCCTGGCGAATCCACGGAATCTCTGCAACCTTTGGGAGCGGGCTTGAAAACCGCCATCTGGATCTCCGCCGTGGCGACTCTGATTCTAGGCATCTTCCCGGCCCATGTGCTGAACTTCGCCGGCAAGTCCGCCGACCTGATGATGAAATAGCGCCAGCTACTGTTGGCGTGGAGCCTTGGCATCGTTCCCGTTCTGGTGCAGGATCACGCCGTCCACCTTTCCATCGGCGCCGCGTGTGAATTCGAACTGTGCATCCACTACCTTCGCGAAGAACTTGTCCGGCGCGAACGGGAAAACTGGGCTTGCAGACTGCCCCGTCCCCTGTACCGAGAGTTGATTGCGATCAATCCGAATGGTTAACGAAAATTGCGGAGATAGCGGATACACGCCTGGATAGTCGCTCAGTTTTTCAGGAGCTATCGAAACCTCCTTGGGCGCTTCCGGCAATGGGATCCCCAACGCCAGCTTTGCCAACTCCTGCGCCAGTTTGCTGGCCCCCGGAGTGGACATATTGGCAAGCGTGATCACTACGACCTTCTCGTCGAGCACACGCAGGATGTGGGTGGAAAAACCGTTGATGCCTCCGCCGTGTTCGGCTACCGGATGCGAACCTTCCTTCTTCAGAGCCCAACCGTATCCATAGCCTTCCAGACCGGGCGTTAACATCTTCTGCCGTGAGGCCGCGGTGATCAATTTCTCGGTATACAACGCCTGGTCCCACTTCAATAAATCATCCACCGTGGAGTAGAGAGAGCCTGCCGCGTAAGGCAGCGTCATATCCAGATAGCGGGCGTTCTCGAGCGCGTTCTTCCCGCGCTGATACCCCGCGGCTCGATTTTTCAAGATGACGGCCGACACGTCGTATCCCGTTTCCTTCATCCCAAGCGGGTCGAAGATCACCTCGCGCATATGATCGGCATACGGCTTACCTGTCACCGTTTCCAGAATCGCTCCCAGCAGCACGTAGCCGGTGTTGTCGTAGTGAAATTTGCTGCCCGGAGGAAATTCCAGCGCCATATCCTGAGTGAGCTTTACAATCCCGCCGGGTTTCATCGGCAGCATGGAGCCTTTCTCGAAAAATCCTGGTTGTCCGGTGTAGCTTGGAATTCCCGAGGTGTGATTCAACAGGTGACGAATGGTGATCGCATCCCAGGCAGCGGGCGCATCGGTGTAATACTTCTTCACCGGCTCGTCGAGGTTGATCTTACCCTTCTCCACCAGTTGCAATACCGCAACAGCCGTGAACTGCTTAGTGATGGACCCCAGCCGGAACTTGGTCTCCGGAGTATTCGGTACGTTCCATTCCGCCTGCGCCATTCCGACGGCGCTTCGATAAAGCACTTTTCCGTCCCGGGCAACCAGCACTGACCCGATGAAGTCACCCTTGTCGAGATGGGACTTCACCTGGGCGTCGAATGCCGGTTGGCCAAAGGCGGCAACAACACAGAGTAACGATGCTGCAATTGTGCGGAACGTCATGCTAGGTCATACGGCCCATCGCGGCCACAAGTTCCCTTAGGTTCCGCCGGCAAAGCTGATCCCTCTAACTTCACCGCCGAATCTCCCCTTCCACCGTATCCAAAACATTCTTCTGCGAAGCCACGCCAACAATCATGAATTCCAGATCCGCCGTCCCATTGTTCTTAAACGAATGAACCTCATTTAAAGACACCGGCACCGCATCGCCCTTATGAATCGCGGAAGTCTCGCCGTTCACCTGCACTTCGCCGTCCCCATTCAGCACGTAGTAAATCTCTTCCACTCCGGCATGACGATGTTTCCCATCGGACGCCCCGGCCGGCAGCAACAAATGATCCATATAAGACCAATTTGTCAAAAACACGGTTGGATCCAGAGCCCGCCGGTATTGCGCCGTCCCCTCGCCACCGTGATAGGCCTTCACCGGTTTCAACAGCGCCCTATCCAACCGCATGGTCATAAACGCGGGGATCGGTTCTTTCGGAACGCCAACCCGCGCGTCGTCCAGATTGAACGCGTCGTACCTGCCCTTCACCGCGGAGATATTGATGTTCATGAACTCCACCGGCTTATCGCCAGGGTTGTAAATCGCATGGGAATGCCCCATGCGGTTCGGCGCGCCCACCGTCCCTTTCAACAACGACGTATGCCCGTCAATCGTAAATTCCGCCTCGCCGTCGAAAATCACAAACATTTCCTCATCCGTGTTGTGGAAATGATGCCCCACACCTCCCCCAGGCATGATCTGGCAGCGATGCATGAAGAAGAAATTAGTTGCCAGCGCACTCCCGGGCAAAAGCGTTTCGCAAGCCATATCACCGGCGCTTCCATGCGAACGGCTGCGGTGATACTTGCTCGGGTCGGTATGCCCGATCCTGGATGCCAAAGGTTCCGCGGCCAGCAACGGCAGCCCAAAAACCATCGACAACAAAAACGTATTCCGCATCACTTTACCTCCGTAGTATCCAGCGCCCACTTGGTCCGCGCGATGCCGACAATCATAAACTCCAGGTCCCCGCTGCCGCTATTCTCGAACGAATGGACGTCGGTCAACAGCACCGGAATGGCGTCGCCCTTATGAACCGCCGCCGATTCGGCGCCAATCTTCGCTGTCCCGTCGCCATTCATCACGTAGTAGAACTCTTCCACCCCCTCGTGCTTCTTCCGGCCCACTGAACTCCCCGCCGGAATCACCAGGTGGTCGACGTAAGACCACATGGCAAAGAATACTTCAGGAGGAAGCGCGCGCCTATATCGGACTGTACCCTTCCCGCCATACATCCCGGCCACCGGCGCAAGCAAAGCCTTGTCCAGGTGCATATTCACAAACACCGGCTTTGGATCAATCGCCGCGCCCACCCGGTCGTCACCCAGATCGAACGCGTCGTATTTCCCCTTGGTGCTGCCGATGGCGATATTCATCCACTCCACGGGTGTATTGCCGGGATTGTAAATCGCGTGGGAGCGCCCCATGCGGCAGGGCGCACCCGCCGGCGCCTGCAAAACCGAAGTCCGTCCATCAATCGTAAACTGCGCCTCGCCCGTAAAGATCACAAACATCTCTTCCATCTGATTATGGAAATGATGCCCGATTCCTCCCTTCGGCGGAATAATCCCCCGATGCAGAAAAATCAGGTTCGTGCTGAAATCTTCCGACGCGAACAGCGCCTCATAATCCAACTCTCCAGCGCCCTTATGCACGCCTTTAATCGCTTTGTATTTCGAAGGCTCGGTGTGCGCTATCCGCTTCTCCAGCGGTTCCCGCGCTGCCAGCGGCAAAGCGGACAGCAGCGAAACAGCAAACAGTAATTTCGTCATGAAAATCTCCTTACGGCCGGATTCCGGCAACGCTCAATTGAATCCGGTAAACACCCGTCCGCGCCGTCATGTAAAGCGTCTTCGCCTCTTCATCCGCGGTCATCTTGCCCGTATCCGCGCCAACGCTGTACTTGCCCCACGCGCAATTGGCCGGCGTTTCCGGTGGATTGATATTGCCAAGCAACTTGCCCTCCGGCGACAGTACCCAGATGCCGCCCGGTCCGCTGCCATAAAGGTTTCCCAACTTGTCCAGTTTCAATCCGTCCGGCAGTCCGTCCGCGGTCTGTTTGGTAACGTCGTAGAACACCTTGCCCTTCCCGAGCGAACCGTCCGCTTTCACGTCATACCGCATCCAGATCTTCTTCTGCGGATCGGAATTGCTAATGTAGAGATATTTCTCATCCGGCGAGAATCCAATCCCGTTCGGCCGCTTCAATTCCTTAGCCAGGAGATCCAGCTTCCCGTCTTTCAGCCGGTAAATTCCGTTGAACGCCAGTTCCTTTCTGGGATCTTTATCCTCGGTCGGGAATCCGTAAGGAGGATCGGTGAAGTACAGCGCCCCATCGGACTTATAAACCACATCGTTCGGGCTATTCAGTTTTTTGCCTTTATATTCGGAAGCCAGCACCGTCACCGTGCCGTCTTTCTCGAGCCGCGTCACCCGCCGGTTTCCGTGCTCGGCAATCACCAGCCGGCCTTCTTTATCCATCGTGATCCCGTTGGAACCGATAAATGCCCCAGCCGGCGCGTCCTTCCCGTCAAATCCGCTCGGCTTGCGAAATACGGAGGCGGTTCCATCCGGCGTCCATTTGAAAATCGTGTTCTCGGGTACATCGCTGTGCAGCAGGTATCCGTCGCGCATGTAGATCGGACCCTCGGTGAAGTTTCGGCCGCTCTCGATTTTCTCGATCTTGGCGCCAACCGGCACCAACGCATCCAGCCCCGAATCGGCGCGCACCACGCTGCCAACCACCGGGAAGGTGACCTCGGCTTTCTTCTCTTCTTTCTTTTCCTCAGGCTTCGGCTGGCTGCAAGCGAAGGTAAACATCAATCCGAAAATACATGCCGGATACATTACGCTACGTGAAGTTTTCATTGTCTGAGATTGTATAACTAACGGTCCGGGTTTGCAGCAAGTGATAACTGGGCGAGCAAAATACGTGGCTGGCCAAGCACCCGGTTCCGCGGAAGTTCGGAATCAACTTGACAAGATCCCCGCCAGCGGGATCTTCGACACCGCCAGCCGCGCGCGGCGCTTTCTGGAATTCGTAATCAATTGGACCCTCGGAGGGAAGCAGGACCGGATCATGGAGTAACCGCGAGGCGTCGAGGTCTTTGACCGCGCCGAGACGTTCGATCTCAAACTCGATACCATCGTCCGAAGGGAAGCGGGGAAATTGCGCATGCACAGGCAGGAATATCACGAAACCGACGGAATTCAGGACGCAATCCTGGCTGAAATCCCCCGGCGGAGATGCATTTCCAAGTTCACACCACGGGACGCCAAGTTGCCTCCGACTCCCGAGCTCGAGGGTCGCACCCATTGTCTCAGGTCTCCGCCATCGGCTAGCCATTCATGCCCGGCTTGCAGCGCCAAAACAATCAGGCGATAGCGGAAGGCCGCGCAGTTCTATTCCGCAGTCCACCCGTCGCCTTACCCACTCAGGGCGAGCGATGGTGCTCCAACAGAGGGGAATCCGGTGGAGGAGCCGGCCTAATACCAAGATTGGCGCGATGACCAGTTCGACCCAATCGAAAGCATTCCTAGCTGCCGGCTTAGCGGCCATCGGTTCTTATGGCGCGATCTTCACCAACACTTCGAAACCCGGCAGCCTTACATTCCACACTAACGGCGTAGCCGTTCTCAGCCTAATACGCTCAAGGTCGACTGCTGCAAATCGTCCACGGTCTGAGCGATCTTCACTGCCACCGAAGTGGCGTTCTTAGCCTGTAACAGCGCAATCATCTCCGCGCTGAGATCCACAATGTCAACGTTCCCACCGGCGTCTATCGGCCGCGCCAACCGCGCCGCGGCCTGATCCACTGAGGCCGAGGCTTGGTGAACAATTTCGAGTGCGGATCCTAATGCAGACATAGCTTACTCATCGGCGAATGCCTCGGGCTCTTGAGGGAATTTGCGACTATTTCCCGATCAATCGTCTTTTACCAGGAGTCCTGTCAGACTTAGCCGCCGGAATCGCCGACATCCTGTTCATGCTCCCCATGCAGCATCCCGACAAAGCCACAGCCCTATCCGGCGCATTCTTCAGCGGGTTCGCTATTGGATTTCTCGCGGCCAACCTCATCCTGCCGGTCCATCCGGCCCTGTCAGGCGAGTTAGTTGGACTGCTGGTCCGCGTTCCCGATGCGGTGATCGCCAAGGCTACCCGCCAATCATTGGCACCGGCGTGATCTTCGGCGCCTTAGCCGGCTGGTCCAGCCGCCCGCGGGCAGCATAATCTCATTTTCCTGCTTCTTCTTCCCGAAGCTGCGAGAATTCCTGCCGCAATTCGTCAATCAATTCGTCCGGCGACAGTTCCAGCGACACCATCCCCGTCCGCGCCTCACTCACCGCCCGTATCAGCTCATCCAGCTTCAAATGCATCGCCCGCGCATCCCGGTTCTGCGTTCCCTGAATCAGGAAGACCATCAGAAAGGTGATGAGTGAGGTCCCGGTGTTGATCACCAGTTGCCATGTATCCGAGAAATGAAACAACGGTCCGGTCAGTCCCCAAACTAATATGACCACCACCCCAAGCAGGAAGGCTCCGGGACTTCCCAGCTTATCCGACGTGGCGTTGGAGAACTTCCGAAAGACATCTTTCATGGCATCACCCCGAAAGATAGATGCAAACCAAAGCTAAAAGTGATCGCGAAGATCGGAAAACTGTTCGACAATCAACAATCGGCCCACGCCCGTACCCAACTCCGTCTTCTCCAGGTGCCAGGTGCGTTCATGCGGCACGTATACCGCATTTAACCCCGCCGCCAACGCCGGATTCACGTCCGACTTCGGCGAATTCCCAATCATCCAGGTTAACTCCGGATCCATCTCCCGCTCCCGCACCAGCGCCGCATACGAACCGGGGTCTTTCTCTTTCACAATTGCCGTGTGCCCAAAGTAAATTCCCAGCTCGGACCGGTCGATCTTCAACTTCTGCTCTTCCGGATGTCCTTTGGTGAACAGCGTCAAATCATGCCGGGAAGCTAAATACTCCAGCGTGGACGCCACGCCACCAATTAACTCCAAAGGATGCTGAATAATCCGCTCGGCAAACGCCATGATCGTCGATAGATCGTCAGGCCCCACTTCCCGTTCGATCAGCCGTTCATAACACTGCCCCAGATTACGTGCAAAGTTTTTTGAACCGTAGCCGTGTGTCTTGTTGTTCACCAGCTCGATCTCGTCCAGTACTACCCGCACTTCTTCCGGCTTCAGCGTCGAATGGTCCATGTAGGCGATGAAGTCCTCAAATGCCCGCTCGAAGTAGATGTTGTTTTCCCAAAGTGTGTCGTCGGCATCGACAATCAGGTGTTGTCTCACAGAATCCCCGGTTTCACTTTGCTATGGCCATTCCTTGGCCCCACTTCGCGCATGTGGGCGACATGCTTTTGACGCAACGTATACTCCGGCAGAAACACAGCAAGTTGTCGCATCCTTTCCGCCTCGGAACGTGTGGTCAACAGCAGCTGTTTGAAATTCAAATCTTCCACTAACTGCGCCAGGTGAAAACTCAATTGCGGATCGTCAATACGGGGTGCTCGGCTACCGTGGAAAAGGTTCTGACGGAATACCCGGACGGTGGGATGGACGTGCTCGCCCTAGGGCGGCGCCGATTCGAGATCATTGGGTTGAATGAGGAACGGACTTTCCTGCGCGGGACGGTGCAGTTTTTCGACGACGACGATGCTGATCCAGCCGAAAGGGAGATGCAGATCCGGGCGCTGGAAGGATTCACCGAGCTCAAGGCCCTGGGCGAGCGGCATGTTTTTGGTGAGCCGAAGCTGGGCGATCCGCAATTGAGTTTTCACCTGGCGCAGTTA
>JANXXV010000198.1 GCA_025350445.1 Bryobacteraceae bacterium
AGCCGATGGCCTTGACCGATGCCGAATGCGCCGATCTGCGGCGTGCTGTCGACGAGAGCGGCAAGCAACTGACGGTTGGGTTCAACAGGCGCTATGCTCCTTACTACGTGGAAGTGAAGAGGCAACTGAGCCGCCGCGGCAGTCCGGCGGTGGTGAATATGCGCGTGAATTCGCCGGGGATTTCCGGCGCGTACTGGATGGCTGATCCGGCAATCGGCGGCGCCATTCTTGGAGAGGCTTGCCACTTCGTGGACCTGGTTTATTGGATGCTGGAGTCGGAGCCCGTGTCCGTTTCGGCGTACTCGCTGCCTACGAACAAGAAGGACCCCATCGGTGAAAACAATCTAGTGGCGTGTTTCCGGTTCGCGGACGGCTCCATTGCGAATCTGACGTATTGCACGGTAGGCAGTAAGACATCGGGCGGCGAACGGGTGGAAGTCTTCGCCCAGGGTGTGGGCGCGATGACCGAGGACTTCAAGCACCTGACCATTGCGGGCGGCATGCGGCGCAGCAGTTCCAAATGGTTCGCCGACAAGGGCTATACCGGGCAGATGTCCGGGTTCATCGAGGGGCTCCGCGCGGGGAAGGCCCCGGAGGTGACGGTACTGGATGGAGCCCGTGCCACCATCGGCTGTTTGCGCATGATGGAATCGGCGCGGACGCTGGCGCCCTGCGCGATCAGTCTGGACTAGATTCATGTGCCGTCACCGAACAGGCCGGACGTGGGCGTCCGGCGCGGCCCGGGGGGACCGCCCCACGCCGATTGCCAGGAAAGTTTATGGCAGAGAGGGCCGAATACCCGGCGTATCGATGAGAATTGTGGGGGACTTGGACTAGCGCATGAGGGTACTTCAACTTGGTCCTTATCCGCCGCCGCACGGAGGAGTGCAGACAAACCTGGTGGCGATCCGGAACTATCTTTTGCAGCATGGATCAACAGCGCCGGTGATTAATCTGACCAGGCACCGGCGGGCCGATTCAGACGATGTCTACTATCCGCGCAACGCGAAGGAATTACTTCAGATGCTTGTCCATCTGGAGTATGACGTGGTGCATCTGCACATCGGCGGCAACCTCACGAACCGGCTGCTCGGACTCGCGCTTGTCTGCGTGAACATGCCGGGCGCCAAGGCAGTGCTGACGTTTCATTCGGGCGGATTTCCATCGTCGGCCGAAGGAATGGACATCGGTCCGCGAAGCCTGGCGGGCTTCGTCTTCCGGCGCTTCGACCGTTTGATTGCGGTGAACACTGAGATCGAGAAGTTCTTTGTCCGATGCGGCGCTTCGCCGTCCAAGATCCGGATGATTTGGCCGCACTCGCTGGCCGCGCCGCCGCAAGACACACCGATGCCCGAGCCCGTCCAGCAGTTTTTCGATTCACACGAGCATGTCCTGCTGACCGTGGGATTGCTGGAGCCGGAGTACGATCTGGAGTTGCAGATCGACGTGCTTGAGCAGTTTCCGGGAGTGGGGTTACTGATCATTGGGTCAGGCAGTCTGGAAGCCGGCCTGCGGACGATGATCGCCTCGAAGCCTTACGGGAAGGACATTCTGCTGGCCGGAGATGTACCGCACGCGTCGACGCTTCGCGCGATTCAACAATGCGATGTGTTGCTGCGGACGACGCACTACGACGGAGATTCGATTTCAGTGCGCGAGGCGCTGCACCTGGGTACTCCGGTGATTGCGTCGAACAACGGCATGCGGCCCGGCGGGTGCGATCTGGTTCCGGCATGTGATGAAGAAGCGCTGGAGACAGCCATCGCACGGCGGCTATCGGGGCAACTGACCCGCGCCGTGCACGGCTCAGGCGGCGATGAGAACGTGAAGGCTGTGGTGCATCTTTATCGTGAAATAGTAGGTTCGTAATTCACTTCAATGCGACACAGGTGAAATTCGCCGCTTCGTCTATGCTGCCACTTCCGTTGTACCGCGCCACCAGCGGATAGGGACACAGCGGCCGCGTGCGGGTAGTCTTTCCACTCTCCACGTGAGCGCCGGTTAATTGCTCCGGAGCCGTGCCTTTCTCTACCCAGTCCATCACGGCCGCCAGCCAGTCGGCAGTATTGCAACCGGGCCCGCCATTGCAGTGGAACATGCCGGGCACCATGAAGATCCGGTAAAAATCACGCGTTGCCGAATTGCCCATGCCGCGGCTGACGGCCTCGTAATACTCGATGGCCGGCAACGGATTCACCTGCTGATCGGCCCAGCCCGAATACTGCACGATCTTCCCTCCGCGTTTCTTCAGCGGGACCAGATCCGTATTGCGCGCATTCAGTGCCGCGGCGGCCTTGGCGAGTCGAGGCGGATCGGTATCGAAGTTGAACATGGTGTAGTTCCACGACGGCCCAGGCGCAGGGTCCAGCATCGCAAACTTCATCTGGCTTTCCGCGCGCGGCAGCACCGTCTTAATAGGGGCGATCAGGTTGTCCGGCCACACCGGCTCGCTGCCCACGGGCTCTCCGGGGAATAGCTGTTTCCTTTTGGAATCGCGCGGTCCGCCGTAAATCCTGCCGAGGGCATCAATCTGCGCCGCGGTGAAACAGTCCGCGCCATCCGCGCCGCCGCACTTAGAAACGTCGCGCGTTGGATCGAAAGAGCAGCGCCGCGGATCGTCTATCAGTCCGTCCTTCAGCCCGTCCAGAGCGTCGCACTTCTCATAGATGGCCTTGGTTAGCAGCGGCAGCTTTTCCGCCGGAATCGCGCCATCGCCCGCTTGCGACTGCCCGATCCAGATGCGGCGCATCGCGTTCCCGGTGTTGAAAAGCCCCGGCGCACCGATCACTAACCCGTCGAAATCCTCCGGATAGCGCTGCGCTTCCTGCAGGCCCTGGCGTCCGCCGGTAGAACATCCCACCCAATAGGAAAAGCGCGGCGCAGTGCTGTAGTACGCCTGAATCACCTGTTTGGCCAGCACTGCCGTTTCATGCACCGAGAGATAGGCGAAGTCTAGAAATTTACGATGGCCGTTGGGGTTTTCGGGCGTAACGTAGGCAAAGGAGGCGAGTGCTTCTTTCGCCGCGTCATGCCCCGTATCGGTGGAGGCGGAAGCAAAGCCCTTGCGGACCGCGTTGTCAAGGGCGCCAAGGCTGATAGTGCCGGCCGTGCCGCCGTTGCCCACCATTTGAAAACGTCCGTTCCACACGGTTGGCAGCTTGATCGCAAATCCCGCTTCGGGCCAGATGACGCCGCGGACATCGCAATGCTCCGGGATGTCTCCCTTGGCGGGCGCCAGCGCGGCCGATTGCATCTTTACTTCCTTACCGAACGATTTCGCCGCCAGATCTTCGCATTTCACGGCGGGCCCCGCTGCCGGAAGTGCGGCGGTGGATAGAAGAAGTAACCAGATTGCTTTCATGATGCGATCCTCTCAATCCGAGATCATATCCGAATTTCGACTGAGCTTCAGGATTGTCTTGAACGACGTTGGGAATTTGCAGCGCGTGTGTGCTCGCAAATAGGGCGACGGACTCTTTTCACCGAGAGCACGAGACCGCCATCCGTCTTCCGTTGTAACTTCGAACGCGGAATCGATGTCGAGCTGCGCGACTTTGCCGATGCGGAATACATGTGGAGAGATCTGCACCATCGCCTCGCCGGGATGCCAGAATTGTTCTACCAAATGCTCGCCGGCCGGGCCTTCGACATGATCTTCGATTATCAGCCAGTGGTTTTCCAGCGCCAACGTCCGGCGATGCGTGATGCCGCGGTAGCGGCAGATTCCCTCGTACATACCGTGTGCCTCGCACACTGGCGGATCGTGCCAGCGGAAAGGACCCGCGGGCGTCGCCTGGTCAAGACCGTCTACACGAATCGTATTGTGCGCCGAGGAGCCCCGGAACCAGTCGCGCATCTTTGGTTCGGCGATGTAGGTGTAGGTGCCCGGGTCAATCAGAATTTCTTCGTCTCCCAGGAACGCGACGATGCTTAGCGTGTCGGAGTGGCTGTGACCGCCGGATCCTTCGCCGAAGCTGCCAAAGTCGGCGATGATTTGCAGATCGTCTTCTATCAAGACCGCGAGGCCGGCATCGGGGAACAGATGGGAAACCGTAGGCCGGGGCCGGTTCGCCAATGTGGCGCGTCCAAATTTGTCGCGGTCGCCGTAGGGATGGAACAGGCGGCCTCCGTCGTCGTCGCCAAGGAACGGAAGAACGCGGCGTGGCCCCATGATGGCTGCGAGGTAGTCCGCCATTCGAGCGAGCTTTTCCTCGGGCAGCGCGCCTCCCAGGGCTTGGTGGAGCAGGAAGAAGTCCAGGGCGTAGACGTGATAGTAGGTCGATTGCTCGAAGTGGCTTCCGTCTTCGCGGACCTGCCGTTCCATCGCCTCGCGGACCACTTCGCCGCCGCGCGATTTCCATCGGTGCGACTTTGGAAAGGCGGGAAACAGGACGCCCAAGGCGTGTAAGGCGACTGCTTCGCCCAGCAGGTGCGTGTTGGGTGAGAAATAGACCGAGAGGTTGTGCTCCAGATAGCAGCCGTGCTGGTAGATCCCGTCGAGAAACTGCCGCCGGAACGCTTGCGGCATGGCGTGGCCGGCCAGACTGTACACCCAAGTCCACGAGAGAACGCGGAAGGCTA
>JANXXV010000204.1 GCA_025350445.1 Bryobacteraceae bacterium
GGATGACGATGATCCGGGTTGCTCCCTGGTCCACCAAGCGCCGGACGGCTTCCGGCAGGTCCGGCTGACCCAGTTCCAGAAACGACGGCTCGATCAGCGGGAACTCGCCCCGGCGGCCTAGTTGGGCAGTGAAATCGCGGACGGCCTGATTGGCGGTCTCGACGCTGGAACCGTGGCCGAAGATTGCTATTCCGGTCATAGCTGGACGGCTGGCTCAGCCTTCTGGGGCGGAAAACTGCCGGAGAGAAAGCTGATGAACGCCTTTCCTTTGCCGCGGCCGTTATTGTGGTGCATTTCCATCCGCTGCAGGAACACCAGGACGCCCAACACAACGGCATCGCGAAGTGGCAGGACTTCCGCCGCTGCCAAACGTCCGTTAAAATCCGAGGCGGTCTGCTGGATCTTTTCCGCAAGATAGGCCGCGAGCGGATTGGCTGGCTTCGTTTCGTAAATGAGCCCGCTACCCAGTGCCCGATAGGTCTGGATCAGTGCCTCCAAGCCCTCGCGGATATCGAAATCAATCATTTCCGGCTTATCGGCGCAGGCGCCAGCAAGGCCAACGGACAGGATCATCAACAGCCCTTCGTGGGTGGACAGAAACTCATCGGTAATCCGGACGTCTTTGTTTGGGTAATCCGTGGGCAAGGCGGTCGGCTTCTCATGAACGCGCGCCTCGAGCAGGTACTCACAATCGAGGGGACAGCTTACGGTGACCTCGCGCCCGGTGCCGCAGCACAGAGCGCAGATGTCGCCTTGAACACCGGGACAGTAGCGGCGCGGACGCCTTGTTTGGCAAATCTTGCAGAGGATCACGGGAATACCCTTATCGTAACGTAGAATGAAAAACGAACCCGATTATGCGCACAGATGTTTACCTGAAAATTGTGGTGGAGCACTATCCGCCGGATAGCCCACAGAAGATCGCCGCCGATATATGCCGCCAGGTGGAGAAAGTTTATGGCGTTCGGCGAGCCGAGCTTTCGAATATCGTCAGCCAACAGGTGGAGGAATAGGCCGTATTAATTGACCGTAGACCCTGCGGAAGTAGCCATCGGTCATACCGGCCAGATAGTCGCAGACTTTCCGATGTAACGGTTCCCTGGATTCCGCGTAGTTGCCGGGCAGCCGGTCCGGATGATCCAGGAAGAATTGAAACAGTTCGGCGATCATCGCCGCCGAGTGGGTCCGTTCGATGGCAAGCAGATCGGAAAAGTAAACCTTGTGCTTTAGGAACTGCTTCAACGCTGAATTGGCGGCGTTCGCCGCTGGCGTGAAGGCTGCCAGACGTACCGGAGACCGCCGAATCTCCTCGATGCTATCGACGCCTTGTGCGGCGGCCACGGTGCCATCGATCAGGCCCGATACCAGGACATCGATGAGCCCGCGCAGGCATTCGAGGAACCGGACTCTCTCCGAGGCGCCCGCGAATTGCGTTTCCACGGCCTCTGAAATTTCCTGGTAGTCCCGCACTTCGGCGGCGAGTTCGTCCACGGTGAAGAATCCGGCCGAGACGCCATCGTCCAGGTCGGCCGTATTATAAGCAATTTCATCGGCCAGATCGATCAACTGCGCTTCCAGCGGCGGCTTGAGGCCGGGTGCATATTCGTCGAGCTCCGGAATCTCCCCAGGCTCGAAATCGCGGGAATGCTTGGCGATGCCTTCGCGCACTTCAAAGGTGAGATTGAGTCCGGGAAACCGGGCATACCGCTGTTCAAAAGATTCAACGATGCGGAGGGAGTGGAGGTTGTGATCGAAACGATCGTCGAACCGGCGCATCTGGCGGTCCAGTTCGTCTTCGCCGGCGTGGGCAAACGGCGGGTGGCCGATATCGTGAGCCAACGCGAGGGCCTCGGTTAAATTCTCGTCGAGGCCGAGGGCGGAGGCGGCCGTGCGGGCGATCTGGGCCACCTCGATGGTATGGGTTAGCCGGTTACGGAAGTGATCGGAGAGGCCGGGAGTGAAGACCTGCGTCTTATCTTCCAGGCGGCGGAAGGCGCGAGCGTGAACGATGCGATCGCGGTCGCGCTGAAAATCGTCGCGGTAACGGTGGGGTAGCTCTGGATAGCGGCGTCCGCGCGATGCGCTTACCGGGAATCGCAGATGCGCCAGCTTAGCCCGCTCCACTGGATTCGACCTTACTTCTGGGACAATTCGCCAAGTGCCGTGATTGCCATGCGGCTTACTGCGGAACGTTCGGTTCGCAACGGTTCCAGCAGTTTCCGGGCTTCTTCCGGTTTGGTGCGGGCCAAGGCGTGAGCCAGTGCGATGATGGCCTGTTCCTTGGAAACCATGATGGTGGGGTGGTCCACAATCGATCGCAATAGCTTCTCGGCATCGGCGCCACGTCCCTGGGTATCGTAGAGCTGGGCCAGAGACAGCTTCGCTTGCGAGGCGTAATCGGCATCGCCAGACTCAGTAATCGGCTTCCAAAAATTTTCCGCTTCCAGTAACTTGCCTTGGTCCGCGTAAAGAACACCAAGGTAGAACCGGGCGATCAGGCCTTCGCGCTTACTAGGGTACTTCTCCATCACACTGGTTAACGCTTTGGAAACCGCGGCAGTTTTTTCCGCCGGTGTGGGAAACGATTGAACGAATTCACTGGCGTTGGCCGGGCCGATCTGCGCATCCTGCACGCGCAGGGCAGCACTGAGATCTTCCGCGCGGCCGGTGGCTTGATGCCCGAAGATGAGGTATCCGCCCACGGCAATCACGATTGCCGCCAACCCGATGCCGCCCCACTTGATTACCTGGCTTCTGTGGTCGGTGGCGTATTCAACCGTGTGACCAACCTGCTCTACGAACTTGTCATGCTTGAGATTGTGGCGATGTACTTTGTCCAATTAAAAACTCCGAAACCTCTATTCTAGCGCACCAACCCAAATCTGGCAGTTCAAATCCAGCGGATCGTGCGAAGCCGTTGAAATAGTTCAGAATTTCAACAGCTTCGCAGTTCACCATTCTGGTGATACCTGATTCCCTTGCAACTGCTTGTGGACTAAAGACCTATCCGGTTCCGGGCGGCTCCAACTGCCGGAGTTAGGATCAAGGAACAGGAGTTTGAAAATTTCGTTCACTACGCTACCGAGGTCAAATCCCGTTGAATGGCGAATTTCACCAAACCGGCTACATCATAGATGTCCAGTTTCCGCATCAGGCTGGCCCGATACGTATCCACCGTCTTTGGACTCAAATCCAAGCGCGCGGCGATTTCTTTTGCACGAATGCCGTCGATCAAGAGGGAGAACACCTGGTATTCACGGGAACTGAGCGTCTCCAGCGGATCGCCGGTATCATTCCTGCGTTGCGAAATGAAAATCTTTTCCAGCTCCATTTCCGGCGAGACGTAGATGCCGCCCGCCATGATCTGCGCCAGGGCGTCATGCAGATGAGCGGCGGAGGCGGACTTGAGCAGAAAGCCGTTTGCACCGCTGCGCAGCGACTCGAGCACCAGTTTGCGGTCCCCGCGCGCGGAGATAATCAAAACCCGGGTGGCGAGCCCCTGCTCACGCACTTTCCGGACAATCTCCAGGCTGAATAGCCTTGGTAGATTCAGATCCACAATTGCGATGTCGGGCCGTCGAGTCTGTATCAGTTGTAGCGCGGTGGCGCCGTCGCCGCAGTGCTCCATGGCGTAATAGAGGCCCGTGGATTCACATAGCGACGCGATACCTTCACGCACCAGGCCGAGGTCGTCGGCAAGTAGGATCGAAATCTTTTTCCGGTCTTCCATAAGTAGTAAGTAGGGAGGATGGCCGCCGTCCGGCGCGCATTGCTCCCTGCAACACCTAAAGAGTAGGGATTGAAGGGGAAAATTCTCTTAAATGTGTAAGATGCGAATTGCGAGCCGCTTTCGGAGAGATGCTTCAGTTCAGGAATACTCCTAAGCGGCTTGCTTGCAATCAGGTATCTGGATTTTAAGCTATGTGGGCACCCTGCGCTTCCACGTACACTGTGTACAACGATTGACCGGCCGCCATGAACAGCCGGTTCCGCTTGCGCCCGCCGAAGCAGATGTTGGCGCATATTTCGGGCAGAAGGATCATCCCGATGCGGTCCCCGCCGGGAGTGAAGATGTGGACGCCATCGTAGCCGGCGCCAACCCATCCCGCGCCTACCCAAATGTTGCCGTCCGTATCGGCTCGAATGCCATCTGGCAGACCGGCGCCTTTGCCCGGAATGTCCATGTTGATATACTGCTTCCCATTACGCAGTGCGGCGCCCGCAACATCCCAGACTTTGATGATCTTGGGAACGTCGGGGTAGTGCGTGGCGCCGGTATCGGCAATGTACAGCTTCTTATAGTCCGGCGAGAAACAGAGACCGTTCGGTTTATAAATCTCGTCGGTCACCATCTCCATGCGCCCGCTGGGGTCTACACGATACACGGCTTCCTTGAGTTCAAGGGTGCCTTTCTCGCCTTCATAGTTGAGGAGCGAGCCGTAGCCGGGGTCGGTGAACCAGATCGAGCCGTCCGGATGCACCACGATGTCGTTCGGCGCGTTGAGCGGTTTGCCTTTCCATTTATCGGCGATCACGCTGGTGGTTCCGTTGTGTTCGTAGCGCACCACGCGCCGCCCGCCGTGTTCGCAGGAGAGTTGGCGGCCCTGATAGTCGAATGTATTGCCGTTGCTGTAGCCGGCAGGATTGCGGAATACGCTGACATGCCCGTCGTCTTCGATCCACCGCATCTGCACGTTGTTTGGAATGTCGCTCCAGGCAAGATAGCGGCCTACGGAGTTCCAGGCTGGCCCTTCCGCCCAGAGCATCCCGGTGTGCAGTCGCCGGATCGGCGTGTTGCCGATCTTGTACTTATCGAAGCGCTTGTCGAGCGAGATGATGTCGGGGTCCGGATAGCGGGAGGGATTCTTTCCGGACCAGTCCCGCTGGGTTTGCGCGGCAGCGAGGGGAGCCAGCGCGGAGGCGGCGAACGTCTTCAGGAACGACCGGCGGAGCGAACCGGCGGATGGCGGTGTGGCGGGTTGGATTTTCATGTGATTGCCGAGAGCTATTCTGTCACAAATTGAGCCCGTAGTTTGGAATCGGGTCGGTTTGCATTTCCTTTCCGGTAAAAGATTTTGCCGCTCCCGCTTCGAATACTCTACAACGATGCAATTACAAAGATTCCAGCGGTCGCGGAACCTGAACATTCTCACACACCACGCGCAGGCTTCCGCGGATAACGCCACACTACAGAACAGACCAGCACGAATCGATATGCCTGTTCAGCCTGAAATGGAGAGAAGGCGCTCCTCATTAGCGGGCATTCTGCCCTTCGATTGGAGATTTTTAAGGCATCCAAGGCTTCCGGTCCGATGAACATTTAGCAGAGCAAGAACGTGATTTTCGCGCCGCTCATCGTCTCGCGGTGTTCGCCAGCCTGTCCCCCGGCGTGGTTGCGTCCCCGCGTTGCCTGCTTCCGTTTCGTCCGCCAAGATATTGGTTTCTGAAACCATATCATCTTTAAAGACTGTAATAGACTGACAATGTGCCGGATTCTCCGCCAACCCTTGTGCCGATTCCGCCTTCCAGCCGAAGAGCCTGGGATGATCTAGCTGCGATGCCGAAGCCTTCCTGGTATCTGGACCCGGAGGTGGCGCGGCAGAAGAGACGGGTACACCAGGACCTGATCCGGCGATGGGCTGGCATCCGGCCGGAAGGCGTGATGCTGAAGACCGATCTCTTTGAGGAAGCTTGGGGAGAGGACGGAATCTATGGCGATCTGTTCGAAGGGAACGCGGCAGTGCTGCTTGGGACGGATATCGCGGAAGCGACGGTGGCACGTGCCGGCGCCGTTGGCGGATTGCATCCGGCGCATGCCTTCGTTTGCGATTTGCGTGCGCTGCCGGTTCGTCCGCTTTCGCTGGACTTAATCCTCTCGATGTCTTCGCTGGATCACTTCGAAAGCAAGGCGGAATTCCATTCGTCCCTGATGCAACTGTGTGGCGCGCTGCAGCCAGGCGGATCTTTGGTGATCACGCTGGATAATCCGGCGAATCCGCTGTATCGGCTGCTTCGGCTGGTGTCACGGACGGCCATCAGCCCGTTCCGTCTGGGGTTTACTCCGGCGCTGAGGGATCTGAAACAGGAGCTGGAGGATATCGATTTCGAGGTGATGGATCATGCCTGGTTGATTCACAATCCGCGGCTCTTGTCCACCGCCGTGTTTGGCGCGATCCGGCTGATTTTGGGTAGGCACGCGGGGCCGGTGATCCGGCTGGGTCTACGGCTTTTCGCTTTGCAGGGGAGGCTTTGGACGCGCCGATACTCGGCGTGCTTCTATGCGGTTCATGCTCGAAAGCGAAACTGCCGGCACTAAACGTCTTTATCTACTTTTTACGGCGTCTGAATGACTTCTTCATGGCCTTCCGGATAACGTCAACCTGGGAGACCGTTGAACTTAAATCCGGTAGTTGGAGCCACCCAAAATCGGATAGGTCTTTAGCCCGCAAGCAATTACAACGGAATCAGCCCCCGCATGGTGAACTGCGGAGCGGCGATGCGCAGCAGTCGAACTTCCGGATTTCGGTTTAAGGCTGCTATAGAGCGACTGCGATGCTTTCCTGTTCGGCGGGAGTGGCATTGCCCTCGTTGAAGCTATAGCCGAAGCCGCGGACGGACCGGATGAGCAACGGGTTCGTGGGGTCGATTTCCGTTTTCTGCCGCAGGCGGAGGATGTAGACGTCCACCGTCCGGTCGGTTACAGCGCGGTCGTGGCCCCAGACTGCGTCGAGGAGCTGCTCGCGGCTGAAGACTACGCCGGGGCGGCTCATCAGAAATTCGAGCAGGCGGAATTCGGTGGCGGTCAGCGCGAGCGCGGTGCCGTTTAACTTGACGCGGCAACTGGTGCGATCCAGCTCAAGGCCTCCCGATTTGAGTACGCGCGTGGGAGCGACCTGGCCGCGGAACTGGATTTTGATGCGGGCGATGAGTTCGCGGATGAAGAACGGTTTGACGATGTAGTCATTCGCGCCTAGTTCGAGACCGACGATGCGGTCGGTTTCCGAAGCGCGCGCGGTGAGGAAGATGACCGGAAGATGCGCCAATTCGGGTTGGCTGCGGATGCCTTTGCAGATGTCGAGGCCGTCGGAATCGGGGAGCATGATGTCGAGCAGGATAAGATCCGGGCGTTCCCGGCGGCAGAGTTTGATGGCACCCTTCCCGGTTTGAGAGCCCACCAGCATGAAGCCTTCCTTCTCCAGGTTGTACTTCAACAACGCGTATAGATCCGAGTCGTCTTCAATTAACGCGATTTTCTTCATAGTCTGAAGGTACCTGCCTTGTGTTACAACCAGATTACAATACGGTTAATTCCGGTTGAACTGCGCCATCTTCCATCAGACCGAGGTCGTGGACAGGAAGAGTGAAGGAAAAACGGGAGCCGCTGTTGCATACGCTTTCTACGCGGACGTCTCCACCTTGTGCGCGAACCAGATGCTTGACAATGGCGAGGCCGAGGCCGGTGCCGCCGAGTTCGCGGGAACGGGCTTTGTCCACGCGGTAGAAGCGTTCGAAGAGGCGCGGCAGTTCCTCGGCGGGAATGCCCGTGCCGGTATCGTGCACAAATATTTCAACGGCATCGCCGTCTTGACATACGCGCGCGCCCACGGTGATGGAGCCGTTTTCAGGGGTGTATTTCAGGGCATTGTCCAGCAGGTTGGTGACTATCTGGTGGACGGCTTCGGAATCGCAAAAGACTTCGGTACGTTCGGGCGCGGCGGCGATTAGCAGGGAGATGTGTTTCTTTTCGGCCATGGGGCGCATGGAATCGATGCAGTCTTCAATCATGGCGTTAACGAAGTAGGAGGCGAAGTGGAATTTGGTAGTCTTCAGTTCGATGCGGGAGAGCGTCATGAGATCGGCGATTAGCCGGCCGAGGCGTTCGGCGTTCTGGCGAATGATGGTGAGGAATTTGATATTGTGCGCCTCATCGTGAATTGCGCCGTCGAGGAGGGTTTCGGTGTAACCCTGGATAGAGGCCAGCGGGGTGCGCAGTTCATGCGAGACGTTGATGACGAAGTCTTTGCGGACGCGCTCCAGTTTTTCCAGTTGCTCATGTTCGCGTTCGAGTTCTTCGAACATTTTCTGCAGCTTCAGGCCGGTTTCGTTCAACTGTTCGCCGAGGATGCCCAATTCGTCGCGATTGGTAATTTTGAGACGGGCGCTGAAATCGCCGCGCGCTAGATTGCCGGCGTAGCCGATAATACCGGCGAGCTTCGACGACACGTAACGGGCGAAGAGGGCGGCGACGAGGATTGCCGGGAGAAAGGCGAGGGCGACGGAGGCGAGCAGTTGTTTACGGATGGCGCTTACTTGGCCGTCAATCTCCTTCAGGGGCACGGCGAGGCGGAGGGCACCGGAGGGTACGGGAATGGCGACGTACAGAAATTTCACTCCGAGGGTGCTGCTGAGCCTGGTGGCGGACCCGATTCTTCCGGCGAGGGCGGCGGCGATTTCAGGACGGTTGGCATGGTTTTCCATGCGGGAGGCGTCGGCTTCGGAATCGGCCAGGACGCGGCCATCGCGGCCGATGGCCGTAGCGCGCGCGTCGGCGGCGCGGGCGAGGCCACGGAAGCTATTGACGTCGATGTGGGAGAAGTCGGCCGGAGCGAGGAGGGAGAGCATGCGGCATTTGTCGGCGAGTTCGCGCGTGAGGGTGCCGACGTAGGTCCGTTCGGCGACTTTGGATGCCTGGAAGTCGACGGCGGTGAGGGCGACGATCAGAACGCAGAGAACGCCGAGGATTAGCTTGAGGAAGATGCGGGCTGTCAAGCTTTTATTTTAGCCAAGAGTTTGTTTCAGCGATATGAAAGAAGAGCTTTCAGGTGTTTTCCCGAAGCCAGCCGGAATCTTATATGCTGGCACGAGCCGGATCCATCTGCGAGCCGGCGAGGAAAACGATACTCATGAACAGAAGATCATTTCTAAAATCACTGGCCGTGGCGCCAGCGGCTGTTATGGCGCGGCCGCCACGCGCGGAAGCCGCGCTGCCAAAGGCGAAGATCACACGGGTACGCATTTATCAGCCACCGAATCTGAATCAGTTATTTAACCAGAGCAACATGATAGTGACGGTGGAAACCGACATCGGTATTACCGGAATTGGAGAAGGAGGCGCAAAGGACACGCTGGACCAGTGCGCCGGAACGTTGATCGGGAAGAATCCGTTTCGGATTGAGGCGATCTGGCAGGAGATGTACATTGCCTGGTTCTATCCTCCGGGCCGGGAGAAGCAACATGCGCTGGGAGCGCTGGACCTGGCGTTGTGGGACATCAAAGGGAAGGCGCTGGGGCTGCCGCTGCATGAGCTATTGGGTGGCGCGGTGCGGAACCATTGCGAGTGCTATGCCACCGGCGGAGGCGGCCGGGCGGCGGGCCCACAGGGTGCGAATCAGAACGGACGGTCGGCGCCGCCTCCAGCTCGGATGAGTTTGAAGGAGCGGGCGCAGGCCACCATCGAGGCGGGTTACCGGGCGTTCCGGATGGGCGCGGGCGATACCCGCGACGGAGCCGAGTTCAACACGCACGAGCGAGTGCGGCAGGTGGCCAAGGATTGCAAAGAAGTGCGCGAGGGCGTGGGCACGAATGGCGATTGGTGTATCGATTTCCACCAGCGGTTCGACTATAGCGATGCCGTGCGCGCCTGTAAACTGATTGAAGAATACGAACCGTACTTCGTGGAGGATCCGGTCCACGATCAGCATGCGGCGCAGGACATACCGAAATTGAGGAAGATGACCACCGTTCCGCTGACGCATGGCGAGGAGTGGGGCCAGCGGTACGACTTTAACCAACTGGTGGAGAACCACGACATCGACTATATCCGCGCGACTCTGCCGAATGTCGGCGGCGTCACGGAGATGATGAAGATTGCCGCATTGTGCGAGACGCATGCGGTGGGAATCATTCCGCATTTCACCGGGCCGATTGCTACGGCGGCGCTGGTGGGTTGTCTTTCGACGTTTCCGGGGCCGGTGATTATGGAGTACAACTATGGCGGGCGGGCGATTGATCATTTGCCGCAGTGCCTGGACTTCAAGAATGGCAAGGCGCTAATGAACGACCGGCCGGGATTGGGCGTTACGGCCGAGATGAAGATGTTGAAGATGATTGGCGAGGTGACTGAGCCTGGGCGGCGGAATGCTTATCTGCGGCCGGATGGATCGCTGACGCACTGGTAGATTTTTGGGGACGCCGGGGAGCCTGGCTGGGCTCCCCGGCGTTGGCTATCGCTCTTTTAACAGAGTTGGGCTATCGCGCCTTCGTAGGCGGTCAAGTTCGCTTGCGTTGGGCCGAAGAAGATCGTAGCTCCAGATGGCGCCGGTTCCGCCGCGGCGATCCTGCGCCATCTTAGAACCAAGGATGCTGCAAAAGATAATTGCGCCGGCGTCGAAACTTCTGTCGAACCTGGCAGTGGTAAACACGTTCGTGCGGCAGGTATTGGACAGGTGTGGTTCGGAGAACGCCTTGTCGGAATCGCTGCATTCGATTACTACTGCGTGCGCGTTTTTTTGCGCGGTGAACGGGACAGAAACCGGCGAAGGCTTGGCCGAGGTTTGGGGCTGTGCCATTAAAGTCCGGCGGCGTAACGGCGCACTCAACGGGCGGGTTGTCGAATTCGAACATCCGATGCGTGTGACCGCGGCCCGCGGAGGAGGGGGCGTCCGCCCCACCTGCGTCCGGCGGTGTATCGGAAGATTCACCAGAAAGTCATCTAACCGACACGGAGTCCTGGTTAGCCTGAAAAGGATGAATACTAAGTCATGTTTGAGAGCCTTGTCCGCGGTGTTTCTCGTTACTGCTTCGACGGTCGCGCAAACCGATAGCGCCCGGATTACCGGCCTGGTGACGGACGTCACCGGCGCGGTGATTGGCGGAGCTACGATCACCGTCAAGAGCGAAAAAACCGGCGATGAAAGAAAAGTAACTTCCAATGAGCAGGGGTATTATTCGGTCCCGTATCTGGTGCCGGCTGCATACACCGTAACCGGCAAAACCAACGATTTAGGACCGGCGGTAAATAACAATATCATCGTATCGGTAGGGCAGGAGCGCACGCTGAACCTGATTCTGCAACCGGCGGCGTTGGCGCAGACGATCAGTATTTCAGGGGGCGAACTGACGTTGATCGATACGAGCTCGGCGCGGATCGGGGCTAACGTGAATGAACGTGAAGTGGCGAATTTGCCGATCAATGGACGGCAGCTTTCGCAGTTGTACCTTTTGGTGCCGGGCGCGCAGACGGCGGGCAGCGGATCGTTCGATAACATCCGCTTCAGCGGACGGGCGAACCAGCAAAATGTAATCCGGTATGACGGAGTGGAGGGGAGCTCCGTGATCGACTCCTCGCCGGGCAACTTGAACGGGGAGACATCGACCGGTTTCCGCTTGCAGTCGAGCCTGGAAAATATTCAGGAATTTCGTGTGGAATCGAGCAACTATCCGGCCGAGTTTGGAACTGGTACCGGCGGGCAGGTGAGCGTGGTAACGAAGTCGGGCGGAAATCAGCTTAGAGGTTCGCTGTTTGAGTATCTCCGCAACGACGCGTTAGACGCGCGCAATTTCTTCGATACGACACAGTCGCCGCTGCGTTTAAATCAGTTCGGCGGATCTGTAGGCGGCCCGATTATCAAGGAGAAGTTGTTCTTCTTTGCCAGCTATGAAGGCTTGCAGCAGCGGGCCGGAGTGAATCTGATTGGCACGGTTCCGAGTGCGTCGGCGCGATTGAGAGCGGCGCCCTCGATTGCGAACGTGGTCAACGCGTTTCCAAAAGGGCAGACAACAACATCGAACCCCGATCTGGATGTTGCGCAGGTGAACGCCGCCACGTCACTCGGCGAGAATTATGGAAGCATCCGGTTGGATTACCGGTTCAACGATAAGTACACCCTGTATACGCGTTATTTCCGCGATCAGGGGGTATCGACTTCGCCGATTGAATCTACTTCGGTTTCGGGCAGCCAGTATCTGATTACGGCGGTACCGCAGAACGCCCTGGTGAATTTACAGCAAGTGTTGACGCCTTCGGTGATCAATGAGACGAAGTTTGGCTTCAACGGTTCGAAGACGAGGGCGTCTGGATTCGCGCCCGCGATTCCAGGGATTCCGGATGCTTCCGCGGTTTCGATTGACTTTACCGGTAATGCGACGATTCCGGGAATCGGCGGACAGATCAGTTCGGCTGGGGCATCGCGGCTGGGTGGTCTGGTACGGTCGAACAGTACGCAGAATGGACGCGGCCAGCCCTATACGAATTACACGATGACGTTTGCCGACAATCTGAGCTACATCCGGGCGGCGCATTCCTTTAAGTTTGGCGGAGAAGTGCGCCCATTGCGTCTTTATACGGATCGTCTGGGCGGCACTACTTACACGTTCGCGAACGTTACCGATCTGCTGGCAAACCGGCCGACGTCGGTAGCATTTCTGGGCGATGTGAGCGCGCCGAGTCCGTTCAACGGCGGGGCTACGGGAAACCGGTTGGCGAAACAATACTTTCTAGTCGGGTATGCGCAGGATGAATGGAAGCTGCGGCCGAATCTGACGATGAGTTACGGTCTGCGGTACGAGTATTACTCGGTGATGCGTGAAGACAGGAACCTGGCGGTGCTGTTCGACGCCGACAGCGGCCAATTGTTGGACCCCAAGACGCACGACTTCTACAAGAGCTCGAAGTTCAATTTTGGTCCGCGGCTGGCGTTCAGTTGGTCGCCGGAAAAGATGAATGGCAAGACGGTGTTTCGGATCGGATCGGGATACTATTTTGGGCCCGGGCAGACGGAGGATACTATTCAGCCGATCGAGAGCGATCGTGTGAGCAAGACGTTGACGGGCGCCTCGGCTGTCTTTCCGGTGGATACCGCGCAGATCATTAAGGCCTACAACATTAACGATCCGAACCTTGGATTCCAACCGCGGTCGTATTCGACGACCGGGTATAGAATTCCGGAGAAAGTTCTTTCCTACACGGCATCCGTGCAGCAGGAGTTGCCTGGAAACACAGTGTTGACGGTGGCCTACGTGGGAAGCCAGGGACGGGACCTGTTCATCCGTGGTTGGACGAACCGGATTATCGGCGTGACGATGAACCCGGTGACGGGCGCGGGAATCGACATGCGGCAGTTTGGCAATCGCTTCGCGCAGATCGACTACAAGAGCAGCGGCGGAACGGATCATTACGATTCGATGCAGACCACGGTGAACAGAAGATTCAGCAAGGGGTTGACAATTGGATCGCAATGGACGTGGGGGCACAGCCTGGGGAACACCGGCGGAGCGAACGAAGCGAATACGACGCAGGATCCGACGGACTTCTCGCGGGACAGGGGGAACAACAACTTCGACGTCCGGCACAGCGTAAACGTGAGCGCCCTGTACGAGCTTCCGTTTGGATCGGGCCGCAAGTATGGCGCCGATGCCGGCAAATTAGTGAAGGGTGTATTAGGCGGCTGGCAGATGGGCGGGTTGTGGAACGGGCGGACGGGACTGCCGTTTGAAGTGCGGGTGGTGCGGCCGGACATCGTTTATAGAGACACCCGCAACAACACATTCGTTGCGAATCCGATTCTGGTCAACGGCGCAGCGGTGACGGTTCCGGTGATCAACGTTCCCGGTGGCGGAAACTTCCGGAACTTTCGGAGACCGGATGTGGTGGCCGGGGTAAATCCTTTGATCCAAGGCGCGGATAAGCGCTTCTTCCTGAACCCGGCGGCGTTTTCGCTTCCGGCACCAGGAACCTTCGGAAACATGGGGCGCAACGCGGTGCATGGGCCGGGTCTGTCGCAGGTGGATTTCACGGTGCAGAAGCAATTCCCTATTACCGAGAAGGTGAATCTTGAGTTACGCGCGGAACTGTACAACATTCTTAACCGCGCGAATTTCTCGAACCCGCCTTCGCAGCTCAATCAATCGTTGGGAACAGGGACGAACCAATTGCAACCGGGTCAGCCGTTCACTTCGGGAGCGGCGGGCGGAGCATTTGGCGTCTATAGTTCGACCGTCGAACGCGCGGTGGGATTGGGCGCTTCGCGTCAGGCTCAGTTGTCTCTGCGGCTTAGTTTCTAGGCTGGGTGGATTATTGGATGAGGCTCGCGGTTGGTCCGCGAGCCTCTTTTTTTTGGGGGAGGGACGATCCTGGCTAGCGGTTTTGACTCGACCGCTTATCGTCGTCTTTCGAACCGAGCTGATCGCCGAGACTAAGCCGGGTCATGGCGCGTTGCTTGTAGGCGTCGGGATAGCCAGGGCGCTGTTGAATTGCCCTGGTATACTCGCTGAGCGCGAGTACGAATTTCTCGCTGTTCTGATAGATGCGGCCGAGATTGAAGTGTGCCTCCGGGTATTCATTTCGCTTCTGGATGGCTGCGGCGTAGTCGGCGGCGGCCAGGTCGAAGTTGCCGACTGCCGTATAGCCGAGAGCGCGGTAGTAGTACGGCTCGGCGGCTTTGGGATCCAACTGGATTGTCCGGGCGCAATCTTCGATTGCCTCTTTCGGATTGCCGGTTTCCAGGTTTGCCGTACACCGGCGCAGGAAAGCGTCCTTGGAATCTGGTTTCACCTTGATCGCCGCTGCGTAATCGGCAATTGCCAACTTCAACTGTTTCCGCGCGGCGTAGAGACGGGCGCGATCCATATACGTAGAGTAAAGATCCGGTTTAATGGCGAGCGCCTTGGTATATGCCTCGATGGCCTTGTCCGGCTGCTTCTGTCTTTCGAATTCAGACGCGCTTTGCAGAGCGGCCGTCAATTCATCGACTGGCTGAGGCTCCTGTACGGACGGGGGTACTGGCGCCACTCCAACTGCGATTTCGAACTTCGGCTGGGACAGGCGCGCCGCTACAACCACCGGCGTGCGAGCCGGTTCGGGTTTGATCTCAAGCTTTCCCGCGGGAACACTCTCGTTGGCGCTACCGGCAATGAGGATGGTGTGGGTGGCTACCTGGCTTACCAGCGGTTTAGCTGCGTCGGCCGCACCGGGCGCGGACGCCTTCATCGCCACCTGGTCGAAAGCGGGCTTTTTCACAACAGGCTTGGCGGCTGCTGCCTGGGCGGCGGCGGGCTCCGCTGCAAGGAGCCGGCCGGCCACTTCACCAAAGTTGGGATTGATTTTCACTGCGTTGTCGAAATCGATCTTGGCGCGGATTTTGTCGCCGATCTGGATGTACGCACTGCCTCTGTTCAGGAGTGCGTCAGCCGAGCCGGGCCGGATGCGGATGGTCTCTCCGTAGTCCGCGATGGCCTTCCCCACATTGCCTGTCTTTTCATTCAGACGGGCGCGATCCTGGTAGGCTGACGCATTATCGGGACCCAGCCGTATAGCCTCGTCCAGATCTTTAGCCGCCCGATCGAGTTGATTCAGGCTTATTTCGATGGCCGCCCGTTTGGCGAAAATAGCGGAATCGGCGGGCTTGAGTTTCGCGAGCGTGTCGTAGTCTTTGAGTGATTCGCCGAGGTTCCCCTTGCCCTGGTTGATGCCGGCCCGGCTCTCATAGGCGGGGGCGAAGGTAGGGTTCAGTTTGATGGCCTGGCCCAGATCTTTCATGGCGCCCTTGACATCCCCAAGATAGGCTTGGGAGAGCCCACGGCAATGGAACGCCTCGGCGTAATCGGACTTGATGCGTAGGGCCTGTTCGCAATCGGCTTGCGCGTTCTTGATCCGCCGGGCCTTTAGATTTGCGTAGCCTCGCTGGAGCAACGCTTCCTCATTGTGGGAGTCGATGCGGATTGCCTCGTCGTAAAGCTTCAACGCTTCGTTTAATTTCTGTTGATTCACTAGAGCGTCGGCCTGCGCTACCGATTCCTGCGATCGGGTGCGCGCGTCCGTCTTTCCGTCTTTTTTTCCGAATAGCTGAGCAGTGGCAGGGGAAGCGAGGGAGAGCCCCGCGCCGACGAATGAGGCGATGAGGTATTTATTACGCATTTTACTCCATTTGTTGCGACACTTTGTGAGATCTACGACTCAAGTCATCGACCTTAAATCGATTGAATTGGCAGTATCATAGCATTGAAATAATGGGAGTGACAGGTCTACCGGTACTATTGCGGATACCCTCATTGGGGCGATGGGGGAGTCGATCGGGCTGGCGATGGACGGAGTTTGACGTGGAGCGGGTGGATGGGCAAGATTGCAGCGGGGCGTCCGTATTGTGCACAGGCGGACGCAGTGCGGTTTGTTTCAATATTGGTGCAATTTGAAGAGCGCGACCAGGGAGTCGCGCGCCGGCGAGGGCGCCCGCCCTACCTTTGGTCTAGGAGGGCGTTGTCGTTAGACAGGACAGGACGCTGGGGAGTTAGCCTCGAGCGGCTGTCATCGTCTTTAGAACCGAGTTCATCGCCAAGCGTAAGCCGCGTCATGCCACGTTGCTTATAGGCGTCGGGATAGCCGGGGCGTTGTTGAATTGCCCGGGTGTATTCGCTCAGCGCAAGTATGAGTTTCCCGGTGTCCTGGTAGATACGTCCGAGGTTGAAATGGGCCTCCGGATAGTCGTATCGCCTCTGAATGGCTGCGTTGTAATCGGCGGCGGCCTGGTCTAAGCCGCGAACTGCCGTGTAGCCGAGAGCGCGATAGTAGTAGGGCTCGGCGGCCTTTGAATCCATCTGAATTGTCCTTGTGCAATCTTCGATTGCGTCCTTCGGATTGCCAGTTTCCAGGTTTGCCGTACACCGCCGCAGGAACGCCTCCTTGGAATCCGGCTTTACCTTAAGCGCCGCCGTGTAATCGGCAATGGCCAAGTTCAACAGCTTCCGCGCTGTGTAGAGGCGGGCTCGATCCATGTACGTTGGGTAAAGATCCGGCTTAATTGAGAGTGCCTTGCTGTAAGCCTCGATGGCCTTGTCTGGTTGTTCTCGCTTTTCGAATTCGGTGGCGCTTTGCAGCGCCGTCAACAATTCATCGACCGGTTGAGGCGCGGGCGCCGGCGCTACCACGGCTGGTGTTTCCGGCTTCGGCACAGGCAATACCGCTTTCGGCTCGGGGAGGCGCGCCGCCACAATCACTGGCGGGAGGGCCGGCTCGATCTTCTTTTCTGGATGCCTGGACGAACGGCTCTTACCAACATTGCCGGCAATCAGTATCGTTTTGGTGGCAACCTCGTTCACTAGCGGTTTGGCCGCTTCAGCGGTGCGTGGTTTTGACGTAATCATCGCCGACTGTTCCATATCGGGTTTATTTATGACAGGTTTGGCGGCGGTCCGCTCGGGGGACAGCCCGACACCGAGCAAGCGCGCTACGACTTCCCTCAAACTGTTATCGATCTTCACCGCGCTGTCGAAATCGGCACTGGCGTTGACCTTGTCGCCGGCTTGCATATAGGCATTTCCGCGGTTGAGGAGCGCGTCAGCCGAGCCGGGCCGGAGCCGGATGGCCTCTCCAAAGTCTGCGACCGCTCTATCGGCGTGCCCTGTTTTTTCGTTCAACCGGGCGCGATCCTCATAGGCCGCCGCATTGCCGGGACTCAGGCGGATAGCCTCGTCCAGGTCTTTAGCCGCCTGATCGAGCTGATTAAGATTTAATTCAATGGCGGCCCGTTTTGAGAAAACAGCGGAGTCGGCCGGCTTGAGTTTCGCGAGAGTGTCATAGTCGGCCAGAGATTCTTCGAGGTTCCCCCGGCCTTGATTCAGGCCGGCGCGACTCTCATAGGCAGAGGTGAAGGCGGGATTGAGCTTGATGGCCTGTGCCAGATCTTTAATCGCGCTCTTCACGTCTCCAAGATAGGCGTGCGAGAGGCCTCGACAGTGGTACGCCTCGGCGAATTCAGGCTGGATGCGGAGTGCTTGTTCGCAATCGGCTTGCGCATTCTTGAAGCGCCGGGCCTTCAAATTGGCATAGCCGCGCTGCAGCAGCGCTTGCTCATTACTGGAGTCGATACGGAGTGCCCCGTCAAAGAGGTTTAGCGCTTCGGTGATTTTCTGTTGCTTGACCAATGCGTCCGCCTGGGCTACCAATTCCTGGGAACGGCTGCGCGCATCCGGCTTTCCATCTTTTTTGGCGAACAACTGCGCGTTCGCTTGGACGGAGCACAAGCATCCGCCGGCGAGAAGTGAGGCAATGAGGTATATGTTACGCATTGGTTTCATTCCTATGACTACTTGAAGCGTAATTGAAACAATTTATTCGCATCTTATCTCTTTAATTGTTGGAAGTATAGCATTGGTAAATCGTGGATTACAGGGCCAAAGGTACTATGGCCCATACCCGCGTTCTATCATTGGAGCCGGAAGGGAGCACTCTGGTCAAGTATGGACGAGCTTCTGCGCTGGAGGCCGGAATTTCCGATTCTGGCGAATACGGTTTACCTGATCAGCCACTCGCTGGGGGCAATGCCACGGCGTACGCGAGCCTGTCTGATGGAGTACGCCGATACGTGGGCGGCACGCGGGATTCGCGCCTGGGAAGAAGGCTGGTGGCGGATGCCGGTCACGGTGGGCGGCTTGGTGGGGAAGATTATCGGCGCGGGGCCGGGCGAGGTGGTGATGCATCAGAATGTCTCCGTCTGCCAGTCGCTGGTGCATTCCTGCTTTAATTGGAGACATAATCGAAATAAACTAGTGACGGAGGGCTTGAATTTCCCTTCGAATTTGTATTTATTTGAAGGTCTGGAGAGGATAGGCGCGCGCGTGGTGGCGGTGGATTCCGTGGATGGGCAGACGGCGCCGCTCGACCGGATGCTGGCCGCCATAGACGAGGAGACGCAACTGGTGTCAGTGTCGCATGTGTTGTTCCGGAGCTCGGCCATTCAGAATCCGCAGGCGATTGTGGAACGGGCGCACCAGGTTGGCGCGAAGGTGATGGCTGACCTATATCAATCGGCGGGAACGGTGCCGGTGGATGTGCGCGATCTGGGTTTGGATTTCGCTACCGGCGGTTCGGTGAAGTGGCTGTGCGGAGGGCCGGGCGCGGGCTACCTTTACGTGCGGCGGGATTTGTGGCCGGAGCTGCGGCCGGCAATGACCGGATGGGCGGCGCACAAGAATCCATTCGCATTCGACCAAGGCCCGATGGAGTATGCGGAGGATGCCATGCGGTTCACGAACGGGACGCCCAATGTGCCGGCGATGTATGCGGCGAAGTCAGGCTACGAGATAGTCGGCGAGGTGGGCGTTGCGAATATACGGCGCAAGTCGATGCGTCAGACAGAGCTGCTGATCGGGCTGGCGGATGAAGCTGGACTGCGCGTGAACTGCCCTCGGGACGGGGAGGCTCGGGGCGGGACGGTTACGCTTGACGTGCCGGAGGGAAAGGCGGTGACGGCCGAATTGGCACGGCGCGAGATCCTGGTGGATTATCGGCCGGGGGCCGGGATTCGGATTGCGCCACATTTTTATTCGGCGGATGAAGAACTGTGGCTGGCGATCAGCGAGATCCGGAAGATTTTGGACGCGGTGTGAGAGTTGACGGCGACCGCGACAGTCAGGGGCGGGGGCGCGTCTTTCGGAAACGC